>JBJKOR010000080.1:0-6840 GCA_046707185.1 Anaerolineales bacterium
GTTCAAAGGCTTTATCCCCTGAACCGGCGGGCAATGGTACATTGACGATTCTTTTTTTGGCGCGCGGCGCGTCTTCATACCAACCAGTGCCGGGATAGATTCCCCATTGATGTGTTGAACTATAAGCCACGCGTTCATCATCTATGAACGCGGCTTGAGTCCCATTGCCGTGATGAACATCGTAGTCCACGATGGCAATTCGCTGTAGGGGCGAAGCATGCTTCGCCCCTACTAACGCATCCCGCGCTGCGATGGCGATATTGTTGAAGATACAGAATCCCATGGCGCGCTTTGGCTCGGCGTGATGCCCCGGCGGGCGGACGAGGGCAAAGGCGTTCCGGGCTGATCCGCTCGAGACGGCGCGCGTACAGCTTAGGGTCCCGCCTGAAGCGAGCAGCGCATCCTCGAAGGAGGATCGAGTCACAAACGTGGGCGCATAATCAATGATGGCTGGTCCGTCTTTGCAGGCTTCTTCCAAAGCTGAGATCAATTTCGGATCGTGCACGCGCCCAACTTCATCACGCGTGGCGGGAGTCGCGTCCAACTTTTGCGCGCCGAACGAATCGAGACGCGGCGTCAGCAAATCGAAGCGGCTGGGATGTTCAGGATGATCGGGATAAAGATGTGATGGGGAAGAAACAAAAGCGTACGCAGTGGTCATGTAATGATTCTACCCCTTTCCTTTTTGCAACTTCTCGAATTGATCGAGCAATCAATTTCGGCCGCTTCTCCGCCCTTCGACTTCGCTCGGCTTTCGCCTCACTCCGCTTAGGGCGAAGAAATAATTCGTTGGATTGATTTGTAGCTGCAATTATGAGAGTGGCTGGGAAGTGATGTGTGCTTAAAGCGATTGTCAGGTGACGCTAAGGCCACCTGACAACCTTGAGGGGGAGGGAAGCCACCTTCGGGAGCATGGGGGGGACATGCGACCGAGTTTGGTGGCTGACACCTTATATACCAGTAAGAGGGAGGGCAGGTGTCTTACTGCCAATATACCTCTTAATCATTCGTGTGACATTAAATTATGGTTAGAATTTGGATTTTAATTGTCTGAAATTTCACTTTCTGCGGCCAAATAGTTTCAACCATTCCGCCACTTCTTCTGAAGATAACTTCTGGTCATCGATTGATTTTGCTTTCATCGGCTGCGGCTTCTTGAGTAATTGCGCAAACTGATTGGATGATAGGACCTCGGCGTGAGCCATCCGCGCTGAAGCCTGCACCTCGTGATCGGAACTCACCACGACCCAATTCCGCGCCGCGCGTCCCAATTTTTCGAGCCGGTTCTTGATGGCCGAATCGGCGGTCGTTCCGCGGCGGACAAAATGCGCGGCCACGATCCCAAACTTGCGCGTGCCCGACTGTCCGACCGGCGCGCCGTCGAAATAGACTTCAGCATTGCGGCGCTGGGTACGGCAGAATTCCTGCAGGATATGGATGAGCTGCATTTCATCGTCCGGCGAATCCAGCCGCAAGCCGAGTTTGGGAATCAGGTTGTGTCCATCGATCAGGTATGGCATGGCGTACATTTTACTCGATTGAATAGGTAACTACCTTACGCAGAACGTCCCGAAGGCTTTCGCAATTCAAGCAGGCCTTTTACAAAAATCTTCGGGACGGTGCGTAACATCGTTAGTTAAAGAGATTTCGCGTGTATAATGAAATCGATCGAAGTGAAAAGAAAATATCGAGCTGGTCTCGTTTTATTGGTAATGATGTTCCTTGCGGCTTGCGGATCTGTTTCCACGCCGCTTCCCCCCGCGCCGACGATTCCTCCCGTTACCCAAACCAGTGCGCCGCCTCCAACGAATCCCGTTATCGTACCCACTTCGACAAATATCCCCGCTGCATCCACACCTTCCAATGTAACCTCCTTTCCGAATCCATCTGCCTATGGTTGGACTCGGGTTATTTCAGGCATGGGCTCGCCGGTCGATATAAAATTTCCCGATGACGGCTCCGGGCGCATGTTCGTCATCGAGCAGGATGGCAGAATCCGCATCGTCGAGAACGGTCAAATGCTCGATCCGCCCTTCTTCGATATTATTTCCAAAGTGGACAGTCAGGGCAATGAGCAAGGTTTGTTGGGTCTGGCTTTTCACCCGAACTTCAAACAGAACCCATACTTCTACGTCAACTATATCGATTTGAACGGCAATACCGTGATTGCGCGCTTCACGGCCAATGGCAATCAAGCCGATCCCGCCAGCGAAAAAGATTTGCTTCACGTCCGTCAGCCATTCGAAAATCATAACGGCGGCGAAATGACCTTTGGCCCGGACGGTTATCTTTATATGGGATTGGGTGATGGCGGTTCGCAAGGCGATCCGCATGGGAACGGGCAGAACACAAATGTCCTGCTGGGGAAGATTCTGCGTATCGATGTGGATCACGGCGATCCGTATGCGATCCCGGCCGATAATCCGTTCGCCCACGGCGGCGGCAAGCCCGAAATTTGGGAATATGGTTTGCGCAATCCGTGGCGGTTTTCGTTCGATCGATCCAGCGGGGATCTTTACATCGGAGATGTTGGGCAGGACTTATGGGAAGAAGTAGATGTCGTCCCGGCGAACGCTGGCGGCTTGAACTTTGGCTGGAGTTATTATGAAGGAAATCATCCCTACAAAGGCCGTCCGCCTGCGAATGTCAAATTTACACCTCCGGTCACGGAATATAGCCATGCCGTTGGCGGGTGCGCCATCATCGGCGGGTACGTTTATCGCGGCACGCTGCCCGAATGGCAGGGCGTCTATTTTTACGGCGACGAGTGCAGCGGATTCATTTGGGGCTTGATCCACACTGCCGGCGGATGGCAGTCCCATCTGCTGTTCCGGACCGGTGCGAATATCACCACCTTCGGGCAGGACCCATCCGGGGAAATTTATTTCGCCAATCGAAGCGGCACAATCTATCGTCTCAGCAAATAATCGAAGACATCCTGTATAGATTTGACCTTTTTGGTCTTGAAATATGGCCGTTTGTCATCGCCAGATGTGACGCGTGTCACTAGCAGTTAAGGTCAACTTCCCGTACACTAAGCCCATAGTTAGGAGAAAAAATGGCATTTCGAACTTGGCAGGTAGATAAGATCAAGTATTGTGAAATAGCTGGGTGCGAAGTGGCGCTGGAAGATGATGTCGTTTATCCAGCCGAGCAGTTGCCGGATCAGCCCCCCAGAGTCCTGGCGCATCGCTGTTCCAATGCCATGATCTGCGGCCAAATGGATTCCCCTGTCTGCATTTGGTGCGGCACCAATCCTGACCGTCAACCTTTGTGATCATAGCAGACCTTTCAAAATCTGCTTGACAAACTCTCTCTCCTCCCTCTAAGTTGGTTCTTGGCTGCCCCGCGAGCGATCGCGGGGTAAGCCGTTAAATATCGAATAAGCGGAATACTTTTCGAATTCTCGAGGAAGGTTACTGACTGGCTATTTTATTCAGGTCGGCAGTTTCCTGATCGGGTTGTGTGCCGAATGCCCAGGTCAGCATCAATTGATCTTTTCGATTCAACACCATCACGAGCGCGGTGTGACTGACGGTGTAGAATCCTGTCTTCGGATCCGGCGGGTTGAATTTGTAGTAAATGCCATATTCCTTTGTGATCTTGTTGATTTGATCTTCCGTTCCGCCCAGACCGATAAAGTTTGTATTGAACCTTTTGGCGAAGGCGTCGCTGATTTGCGGGGTATCGCGTTTGTAATCCACCGAGACGAAGATCACTTGGAACTCGCTGGCTTTCTTGCTGTCCATCTTGGATAACGATGCGGCGAGCGTCGCCATTTCGATGGGACATACATCCGGGCAGGAAGTATAGCCAAAGTAAAGCAGCACATATTTGTCGCGAAAGCTATCCAGACTCACAGGCCCGTTTGCGGATTGAAGCGTAAACGACGGCATCGGCTTGGGCGGCAAAATTTGAATTCCATTGTAAGTGGGAGGGGCGAGTTGCTTATAGATTAAAGCTCCCGCTGTAATCACAACCAGGACAGCCAGAATAATGAGCGGCAGGCGGAAGCTAATGCGCTTACTATTCACCGGTTACCTCGGCTTGAACGGTAATGGTCCCGGCTTTTTGGAAAACAAGCGTCAATGCGATTTTGGTTCCAACTTTTGGAATGGATTTCAATTTCATGAACATGATATGGAAACCGCCTGGATGAAATGTCACGGTTTTTCCGGCGGGAACGTCAATCGATTTAACTTCCTGCATCGAGGCGACATTGTTGGTGATCACCGTTTTGTGCAGCATGACCAGGCCTGCAAAATCGGCGTTGGCGCTGAGCAGTTGGTCGTCGGAAGAACCCGTGTTCTTGATGACCAGATAACCGGCGAGGGACGAAGTGCCCATGTTCATTCCGGCCATTGGCGTGGAAGAATTGTTCGTGCTCGTGCCCGCGGCGGCTGTCGCCATGGCGCTGCCGGCGACGACGACGCGCGCCTGCTCGATCTCGATTCCATTTTGTGCTGTGGATAAATTAGAAGTGGGGGAGCAGGCTGCCAATAACGAAACGATCAAAGCTAAAACAAGGACGCGGATTTTCATGATCTATTATTTCCCTTTGATGGATAAGGCTGAAGTTGACAAATTTGGGTTTCAATGTACTTTTTTTGAGCCGGCTTGTCAAGAAGAAAACAAGAGTTCTCATGCTTCGTTAATCCTTCCACTCCTTCACGAACGCGGCCACATCGGCGTTGATGGGAGAAGGTTTGAGTTGCTCGTCGTGTTGCATGGATCAGATTCTCCAGATTTTACTCTCATCGAGCCGGCGGATGATCATCAACAACATGAAGGTAAATACGATCAAGATAAAGGACAGTGCCAGCGCCATGTTTACACTCTGCTCAAAACCAACATAGATCGCCAGGGGCATGGTCTCCGTAATGCCCACCATATTTCCGGCAAACAGAATTGTAGCGCCGAACTCACCGAGGGCGCGCGTCCAGGCCAATACCGTTCCGCTGAGGATGGCGCGTCCCGCCAGGGGCAGGGTAATGTAACGAAATAGCTGCCACTCATTGCAGCCTTCCACGTACGCGGCTTCCCGTATTGTTGGGTCGATTTCCGCAAAGCCGATGCGCGCCGCGCGTACGAACAGCGGAGCCGAGACAAACGTCTGGGCCATGACTACCGCCGCGCTGGTGAACGGCAAACTGATCTTCATGGCGCTTAACCAGCCGCCGAAGATCCCTTCGCGTCCGAAGGCAATTAACAATGCAATGCCTGCCACTGAGGGCGGAAGCACGACCGGCAAGTCAATGATGATTTCGATCCAATTTTTCCCGCGGAATTTCCGCTGTGCAAGCACGAACGCCAGCGGCGCCCCGGTAATGAATGTGATGCAGGCGCTCAGGGCGCTGGTCCACAGACTCAAGCGCAAAGCGGTGAGGACGTTGGGCTGTGTGATGGTTGGAAATAATCCATCCACGCCAGCCCGCCAAAGAAGCGACACGATGGGTAGGGCGAATAATAGCAACAAAGCCAAACTTGGGATGACAAAGAGCCATCCCACGAATTGGCTTGCATATATGGCATGAAGGATTTGACGAAGTTTCGGCATGTGGAACAAAACCATCCGAGAATGCGGATGGGTCAATGCGAACTCGCAGAGTTCGCATTGACCTTCTTGGTGAAAGGTCTATTTATACGTTATTGGGAAACGGGCGTAAAGCCCCATTTCTTCATGATGGCTTGTCCATCCGGAGAAAGGACATAGGCAACAAAACTGGCTGCCAGTTGCGCATTTGGCGCCTTGATCAATGGGGCAATGGGATATTTGGCAATTACATTATAGGTATCGGGAATGGCGATGGTCTTCAGATCCGAGGCGGCCGCGGCATCCGTGACGTATACGATTCCCGCGTCGCCTTCGCCCAGGTCTATCTTCGAGACAACTTGCTTTACATCGGTTTCATCGGAGACAACATTTGCCAGAACCTTGGTACTGAAGTCTGTACCAAAGGTGGGGTCTTTGCTCATATTCGTTAAAACCTGACGAGAATAATTTCCAACGGGCACCGAGGCGTCCGCCAAAATGAGCTTCAAGCCGGGCTTGGCTAAATCCTGCAGGGTTTGAACATTGGCCGGATTATTCGGGGGCAGAATCACTTCCAGCAGATTGGTTACGAAATCCTGATCCGCGCCCGAAGCGACCAAATTCTCCGAGACCAGCGGATCCATCTGCTGGTGGTTGGCGGAGGCGAATACATCCGCGGGCGCACCCTGTTCGATCTGGGCGCGCAAAGTTTGTGAACCGGCAAAGTTTAACTTAACCGTCACGCCCGGATTTGCGGCTTCGAAGGCTTTGCCAATATCGCCAAAGGCACCGGTCAATGAGGCGGCGGCGTAGACGTTCAGGGTTTGCAGCGCTGGAGCGGAAGTCGCGGGAGCCGCTGCGGGCGTGGCGGCTGGCGCGCAAGCAGTCACCAGCAAAGCAAAAAGAAGCAGTAGTGGAAAGATACGTTTCACAGGTTTACTCCAGTGAGTCGAGCATATTGGTTTTGATATCGCTCATCCATTGCTGGATAAGCTGCATCTGACGGTAGCGGAGATCGAGGCTGAAACGATTGAGTTGTTGTTCAGGAGGAAGGCTGGAGATCAAAGTCTCCAGGCGTTCAATCGCCGAAGTGACTGCCTCGCATTGTGCCTGATAGATCAGTTTGACTTTTTCGGGTTTATAGATTCGGGCAAAATACAGGCGGGTAAGGAATTCGAGCCGGATGGAGCGGGAGTTCATGCTTACATTTCCCATCCATTCATCGAAGCGACGGCGTCCCTGTGCCGTGATACGCAGCAGTTGACGCGCAGGTAGTTTTTCCTGCTCCACGATCTTCACGGAAATGT
>JBJKOR010000081.1:0-1549 GCA_046707185.1 Anaerolineales bacterium
AACATGGGAAAAGGCATCGGCACGCGCGCCGTTGCGGGCGGACACTCGGTCACGTTTGTGGACGCGAATCCCGAAACCGCGGCAAAGGCAGCGACGGAAGTGAAGGCTTCGGCCAAGAAAGGTGCGAAAGTCTCCACGGCTGGTATCGGCGATGTCCAACTTGGTGACATTGTGGTGCTGGCGGTCTGGTACGGAACGAATATCGAAATTGCCAAGCAACTTGGATCGAAACTGGCGGGCAAAGTGGTCGTGGATATTGCCAACCCGCTTAACTCAACCTATGACGGTTTGGCTACCGCGCCCGATTCTTCATCTGCGGAAGACCTCGCCAAGTCAATAGTCTCCGGCGCGAAAGTGGTCAAGGCGTTCAATACAACCTTTGCGGGAACGCTCGTCGCCGGGCAAGTGGCGGGCCAGCCGCTGGATGTCTTTATCGCTGGCGACGACGCGGATGCGAAGGACAAAGTGGCGCAATTGGTCAAGGATGGCGGGATGCGCGCCATCGACGCGGGACCACTAAACCGCGCCCGTCAAATCGAAGGCATGCAATTATTGCATATTGTCTTGCAGGGCTCGCTCGGTACGAACTGGGGCAGTACGGTCAAGATCATAAGCTGACAACGACCAGCGTGTCATTGTGAGTTTTGGTAATGACACCTTTGAAGTAAATTAAGGAGAGAAAGTCTTATGCTAGTAGACGATGCAACTTTAATTCCGAATAAGGAATTTACGAAATTGGCGGGCAATGAACAAATCAAGCGGACAGTGAATGCGCTGGAAGCCAATGGAATTCATGTGCTGGTTGCTGAAACTGCCGAAGATGCGAAGCGACTCGTCCTCGATCTCGTGCCTCAAGGCGCGGAAGTTTATACCAATCAATCGAAAACCTTGGAGAAACTTGGTTTATTCGATGAGTTCGATAAATCGGGACGTTACAAAGCAGTGCGCCCCAAAGTCATGTCCCTCGACCGTAAGACTCGGGGCGATGAGATCCGCAAACTGCGTTCCATTCCTGACTACATTATCGGCAGTGTCCATGCGATTACGGAGGACGGCAAGGTAATGGTTTCCTCCTTTGGCGGCAGCCAGTTGGCTCCGTATGCTGCGGGCGCGGCAAAGGTGATTTGGATTGCAGGCACACAAAAGCTTGTCAAAAATTTGGATGAAGGTTTTCGTCGCATCGAGGAGTACAGCTATCCATTGGAAGATGTGCGCTTGATGAACGCATTGGGAATCCACAGTGCAATCGGCAAGACCTTGATCGTCAATCGCGAAGTCGTCGCGGGACGAATTACGATTGTGCTGGTCAAAGAAGAGCTGGGCTTTTAATTTTCACCAAGACCCTAAGGGTTTTTAAAAACCCTTAGGGTCTTATCGATCTTGGAGAAAAAAACATGTTGGCTTCCAAAGTTCAATTGAAGAAACTCTGGTGGGTAGGTCCATTGACGGTGCTTGCCGCCATTATCGGCGTGTTGATCGTGCGCACCATCGCACGGATGATCTTGCAGCCTCCTTATGCTCCGGGGCTTGAGATGATTCTGATTCCGAT
>JBJKOR010000082.1:0-3281 GCA_046707185.1 Anaerolineales bacterium
TGTGCGTTATCGCATTGCTTATATGCTTATCTGCGTGCAGTTCAGCTATGCCTTCATCAACGCCGACCTCAATTGCGCCGTCAACTGAAACTGCTCAACCAACACAGACTTCAACCTTGCAACCCACAGCTATCCCAACTGCCATAGCCACCCAAACTCCCGAGCCGACGGCAACAGCGGAGTTTAAATTAAATCCGATTCATACAGAAACAGTAGAGCAAGAATATATGGGGGTAAAAATGAAGATAAATGTTGTAACTGATAAAAGTTTTCCGGACAGTAAGTTGGGAGCAAAAGAAATTGATATAAACCCGGGTTTCCATAATTCTAAGGGTGAGGATGCCAAAACTGCTCTGGCCCATTTTGTTGCATACAGCTTCTTTAACCTTTGGTGGGATACAAATGGTGGTGGAGTAAAACACGTTGGTAGTCCAAGCGATGTGGATTTTGCAAATTATATGAAAGGTTTGGCGGCTGCTCAAAATAATACCGACCCAACCCAAAGTGATGCTCTTTGGGCAAAAGTCAGCGTACAGACATATGCCAATAACTTAGGAAAGAAAGTAACCATGAGACCAATGGATATAAATGAAACTTCAACTGATGATGGAAGTGTGCCAATGAAAAGTTTTAATATTGACTTGGTAAAGTATGATAAGTCAAAAAAAATTTAGTGCCTGTATTTTTACCGGGTGATAATTTGAATGGAGAATCAGCAATCAAAACTGTTGTACAACAAAATGGTGATTTACATGTAGAGATTGATCCGTTAGTCACAGATTCAGCATATGTGGATTCTAGCAGTCCTTTCTATAGTCTTGGTGTTGTTATTTCGATGGTTCCAAGATGGATGGAATATAACAATGGTCAAAAGACATACAGTAACGGAAATTATGCAGATTCTGGATATCTTAATATTCTGATGAACCATATTGGAAATTATAATTGGAGTTCGGCGTTAAATATTTCTCTCCCATAGCTTTTCTCATAGTCGTTTTGTTTGACAACCACGGACCTTTGTGCAATTCTATACACACAGATGCTAAAGTGGCCATTTACATCTTTTTTTCTAGCAGTTTGTCGGAGAGAAACATGAGATGGTGCGGCGGATGGCTTTCAAGGCCCGAATCGAACGGCACATTGGGCCAGAAGGGTCAAAATGAGCAGGAATCATTCAGTTGATTTCTCCTTTTCTCGATATCCGGGCGCGTTAGTAGAGCCCCTGTTGCAGATAGAGGATATGCATGCGTTTCAAGTTGAAAGCCAGACAGACCAGAGCCCATTCGCCAGCGGCAGCCGTCAGGCCGCGCAAGGAGAATTGTCGAAAGCCGAGGATCTCTTTGATAATGCCAATAATAGGTTCCACTGTACATTTTCTCAAGCGATAGATGGCTTGTCCAAATTCGCTCTGGAGTTTATAGGCCATCTTGATGATCGCACTGGCAGTGTCTGCTGGTGGTTCGGGCTGCTCTTTGAAAAAGGTGCGCCAATCCAGATGGTGAGGTTCACGTCCTGTGGCGATGTATGGATCAATGCCCAGCTTCTCACAGCCGCGGATGTTCGCTTCACTGAAATAACCGTTGTCCATGGCGGCCGCCTCCGGTTTACCAATTTCCTCAGGAAGAGTTTGCAAGGTTGGCAGGGCTTCTTGTTTATCATTGGGATGATTGGACAGCGCGTTAGCTACGATCAGCATACTCGCCTGATCCGCAGCAACTTGCACGTTATAGTGTTGATCAAAACCATCGTTGGTACTGTTCTTCATGATTCTCGAATCGGGGTCAGTGAAGTTAAATTGATCCTTCTCTCGCGGTCCGGGCTCCGGCGCTTGGGGCGAACGTCCCTTGGGCTTCTGGTGGCGCTTGCGAGCTTTCTTGCTGCGTTCTGCTACTTGGGCTTCGTATTCGGCTTTTTCCGCTGCGTAGCGTTCCTCCGCACGCGCCTCCAGAACCGCCTTGGCCTCTGCCAGTTTCGCCAGCCGTTTCTCCCGCAGCGCCAACTCATCTTCCACGACCAGCCCTTCCGGCAGCCTCAACTCGCCTTCATCGGCCTGCTCACCCAGTTGCAACAACTCCTGCACTTCCCCTTTCAGTTGCATCTCCAACTCAATCAACCGCCCGTAACTGACAGCGTGGCTCTTGGAAGCATCCGCATGGATTTTGCTCCCATCCAGACTCAGGTTCCCCAGCTTCAATACCCCGACTTCTTGCGCCAGCAACAGAACCTTCACAAACAAATCCTCAATCTCCGCCAGAAAGTGCTTGCGAAAATAGGCGATGGTGTCGTGGTCCGGGTGCAGTCCACCGGCTACATAGCGAAACGGAATGCTCTCGTACGTCGCTTTCTCAATCTTGCGCGAGCTAAACACCCCGCTGGCATACCCATAGAACAACAACCCCAGCAGGACCTCCGGCGCAAATGGCTCTCCACCGCGCGGGGCATAACGGGCATAGATCGGACCCAGGTCCAGCTGAGCAAGAATGTCCACCACGAAACGTGCCAGGTGATTCTCCGGAAGTGCTTCGCCCAACTGGATCGTTTGCTTCAGCGTCTCTTCGTAATTGGCAGTTCTAAATTTTCGGTTCATAATGGAAGTTTACCAGTACTTGCGCTAGTACAAGTATCATCGGCCCCAGCATCATTCACTCCGACAACCTGCTAGCTTGTTTTATTTTCTTCCTTGGTGTTAGTAGTGTTAGTTCATTTTGTGTACCTATTCAGTGTGGCTGCCATACCGGATATGGTTGTGGCGGATCTTGTGATACTGGATTTACATGTACTGCAAATTGTTGTGTTTCAAATGGTGGAGTTGTTGGTGGTGGTACAGGTGGTGGGGCGTGCACCGGATGCCAGATACCGACAAATACAAAAAATGGCGGGATGTACTATATTACAGGAGTCAGTGTGCAGAAAACTTCAGCTACTACTGCAACTGTTACCTGGGGATCAAGCAGCGGTCCTGCCTGTGAGGGGAACGGTGGGGTACATGTAATTGCCTTAACTGATCCTAACTCCTTGTGGGACACTGTTTATACAGGAACAGGAAAGGGGCACCCTGACCCAACCCCCGTATCTCCTGCGCTTTGCGGATACCCGGGCCCCAAAAATTTTCCTGCCCATTGCCAATACCCGGACAGTTGCCCTATTACTGTTAACTGATGTTACGCAGCCTTGAGGGCTTGCAATTCGTCAAAAGCCATGCGGGTCGCCTTGAGATACAAATGAGCCCGCAAGGCAAAATGGTTGAGGTGTCGCTTGATTTTGAGACACTCCAGTTTGAA
>JBJKOR010000083.1:0-1652 GCA_046707185.1 Anaerolineales bacterium
AAAATCACATCGGAGGTTGCCATGCTTTCACAACCTGTAACAAAAGAGTACATCTCTCGGCAATTGGACACCTTGCCATCAGACGCCTTGGTGGAAGTCGCCCAGTTCATTGAATTTCTCCAGTTTCGTGGGCAGACCCTTTTGCCTTCTGCTTCTGGCGAACATATCGCATTTGGCATTTGGGCAGATTATCCCGAGGCGCAAGACCCTCTCTCTTTTGCCTTGAAGTTACGTCAACAGATGGAGAAGCGACAAGGTGACTGATACAACGCACTTGCTGGATACCTCGATTTTCATTGACTACCTGCGCGGCAACGAGACTGCCAAAGCATGGTTCGGAAACTTCTCCACGAACGAACTGGCGTATTCGGTGATCACCGCTGCCGAACTGCTGGCCGGTTGTCGCAATCGCCGCGAACAGGACATCGTTGAAAAAGAACTGGCTCTTTATCCAATGATTCATATTTCCGGTGCGATCTCTCAAACAGCGCTTGAATGGTATCGGCAACTTCATTTGAGGCATGGCGTAGGTTTCCTTGATTGCCTGATTGGGGCAAGCGCTCACCATTACGATCTTATAATTTGTACGTTGAACGACAAGCACTTTCGGCCTTTCCCAGATTTGAAGATGGAAAGGCCGTATTAGCCAACCATCTATCTCCGCGTCGGATACCTGAGACAACAGGAGATCGTCTGGGGTGTATTCAGTTGTCATCGGTTAAAATCCGCTTACAGGCAAGCTATGAACCTGACCAAGCAAATTCCAGAAATCACCAGGCGCATTATCGAAACAAGTCATCCTGAAAAGATTATTCTTTTCGGTTCTTATGCCCGCGGCAATTTCAGTGCAGACAGCGATTTGGATTTACTGGTCATCGTGGCCGGCGTCAAACGCTTGCGACAGGAGAGCGTTCGCGTGCGTCGCGCCTTGCGAGGATTGCTCGCTCCTGTGGATATCGTTGTTGCCACTCCTGAGCAAATCAAACGGCTTGGAAAGACAAGCGGGCTGATTTATCAATCTGCATTGAGGGAAGGCAAAGTGTTGTATGAGCGCTCCAACTGATGTGACTTATTGAAAGCCAAATGATGTGATGATATTTGCCAACCGCCTTCAAAAAGCGGCTGGTTTTTTTATATTTCATCACTCGCCGTCAATCACTTCGCAGTTCAAGCCGTCCAACTTGCCCAAAGTGATTTTGTAATCTTCAATGCTCTTTGGTTGATCGGTTGCAGATTCCACTTTCAGCAAGCGATGAACTTTAGCGGAAGAATATTGCCCATTGGGGCTGTTGTGTTCCCACCAATAAACCTTATAAACTTCCATGCTTCCTTCAGGCCGGGCAGACGAGGCGTCATTTCGGAATAGAGTCCGAATTGCTTCTTTAATAGCCTTGGCATCTTCATCAGAAAAGCCTGTTTTGTTTGCCAGTTGTGGATTCATGCTTCCATAGAAAACATAAACGCCGTGATCTACGCGGTGCTTCATGCCCATCGTGTCAGAGCCGCGCTTTGTGCCGTCACCTTCACCGCTTACGCTCTTGGTGATTTGCGTGCTGGAAACGCGGTCAAGCACGGGAGCAATAGAAAAGGCAGGGTGAATCGAAACAGGCCCGCGGATCCCGATGGAAACACCTGCTGCGCTTCCCTTATCG
>JBJKOR010000084.1:0-1537 GCA_046707185.1 Anaerolineales bacterium
CCCTCCAGCCGACGAAGGCCTATTTCGGCCAGAAGGACGCCCAACAGGCGGCGGTGATCCGCCAAATGACGCGCGATTTGAACTTCCCAATCGAGATTGTGGTCTGCCCGATCGTGCGCGAGCCGGACGGGTTGGCGCTGTCGAGCCGAAACGTGTATCTGGATGCCGACCAGCGTAAAGCCGCGACGGTGTTATTCCGCTCTTTGAGCGCGGCAAAAGCCGCCTACGAAAAGGGCGAGCGCGACGCCGAGAAACTACGGCAGATTATGCAAGCCACGCTTGCTTCCGAGCCGCTGGCGCAGATGCAATACGTTTCGTGTGCGGATTATGATACGTTGCAGGAGTTGGAGAAGGTGACGGGGAAAACCTTGCTTTCGATGGCGGTGTTCTTTGGAAAGACAAGGTTGATCGATAATTTTGTGTTGGGATAATTCTTCACCACAAAGGCACGAAGGAAAATTGCATCTCAGACCTCCGAGGTTTTTAAAACCTCGGAGGTCTTTGCTTTTTGTTTTATAATCTGTTCAATCACGGGATATAACATGCCATATCAAGAAAATAAAAATAACCGGCCTTTACGCGTTTTCCTTTGCCATTCATCCAATGACAAGCCGCTGGTGCGAGATTTGTATCAAAAATTGCGCGCCGAAAAATGGATTCAACCGTGGTTGGATGAGGTCGAGTTATATCCCGGTGTCGATTGGGAAATTGCAATCGAAAAAGCAGTAGAAGAATCAGATGCGGTATTAGTCTGCCTTTCAAATAACTCGATTACGAAAAGGGGATTTGTTCAAAAGGAATTACGTTTTGTTTTGGATATTGCTCTTGAAATCCCGGAAGAAGATATTTTCATCATTCCGTTACGCTTGGAGAAGTGTGAGCCTCCTCGTAGTTTGCGAAGTTACCAGTACGCTGATTATTTTCCCGAAGCTCACCGCGAACGTGCTTTCGAAAGATTATTGTTCAGTTTAAGAAAACGCGCCGATTCACTTGGCTTGAAAATCGAAGAGCCTGCGCCAAAAGCAGAATCTAAACCCGTTTAAAAGGTCGTTGAAGAAAAGAAGCCAGTTGTTGAGAAACCCAAGCCAGCACAAGTAAAAATATCCCAACCAGTTAAATCTACTGAAACAACTTCAAACAAATTGACGCTCTCCAACGGCATGGAATTTATGCGTGTACCCGCTGGAAAATTTTTAATGGGCGATGGAGAAGAACAACATACCGTTGATATTCCTTATGGTTATTGGATGGCGCGTTATCCAGTAACGAATGAACAATACAATCAATATGTTGTGGCTAAAAAATTAAATCATCCCGTCAGCGAGCGGATGCAAAAAAAGAATCACCCGGTAACGCGCGTTTCTTGGGATGACGCGATGGCATACTGCCAATGGCTGAATGATCTATTGAAATAAGAATGGCCTTCGGGTTTGTCTTTGCGATTACCGAGCGAAGCCGAATGGGAAAAAGCCGCGCGTGGAACCAACGGTAATGAAAGCCCTTGGGGAAATGAGTTTGATAAAAATAAATGCAATTC
>JBJKOR010000085.1:0-2977 GCA_046707185.1 Anaerolineales bacterium
GCAGCGACAGTTTGAATCCATTTGTGCTACAATAAATTTGTGAATGCAAATTTGCGTGTGCGCCCCTCCCCCATAGCCGGTCAATGGTACGAAGGCGAGCCGAAAGCACTGGCCCACAGTGTCGACGATTATATGAACGCCGCGAAGCTTCCTGAACTTCACGGGGACGTCATCGGTGTGGTCGCGCCGCACGCAGGACATCTTTATTCGGGACCTGTTGCCGGTTACTCGTTTGCAGCGCTGCGGGGCCGGACGCCGGACTTGGTCGCCGTTCTCTCACCTTTTCATAACATCCATAACGCGCCCCTCCTAACCTCCGCCTATGACGCCTACGCGACGCCATTGGGAGCAATTCCCATTGACAGCCTTGCCGTTCAGGAATTGGATACATTGTTGAAGTCAGAATTGGGTTTTGGGCTGACGCGCATCTCGAATGATCCCGAACACTCGCTCGAGATCGAATTACCATTCCTACAGCGCGCGCTGAAATCCGAATGGAAACTTTTACCGGTTATGGTACGTTCCTTGGAGCCGCGCGTCTCGCAAGCCTTGGGCAAGGCGCTGGCGAGGATTTTGCATGGGAAGAATGCCATTCTCGTTGCCAGCACGGATTTATCGCATTATTACAATCAAGAGACTGCCAATGCTTTCGATCGATTCATGTTATCGAAGGTCGAGGCCTTCGATCCGTTGGGCGCTTTCGAGGCTGAACGGGATGACAAAGGCTTTGCCTGCGGCCTCGGCGCGCTGACCGCGGTGATGTGGGCTTGCAAGGAACTCGGCGCAGATAGCGTGAAGATTCTGCACCATGCCACTTCCGGCGATGTGACCGGCGATTACAATGGTGTCGTGGGTTACGGCGCGGCGGCGATTCTAAAGAGCAAAACCTAAAACGCAAATAGCGTTTTGCGCTTTGCGTTTTGTCTTATGACTTCCTTTGTCCAGCTCTCCATAAACGTCCCGTCCATCACGGGCGTTTTTGATTATGCTGTACCCGAGCATCTCGCCGGGCGCGTCGGCGTTGGGCATCTTGTCATCGCGCCGTTTGGAAGGCAAACCGTTCAAGGCATCGTCCTCCGATTTGTCGAGACTCCATCTGTAGCACAAACCAAGGAAATTATCGAACTCGTCGATCCCGATCCGGTTCTGACTGCAACTCAAATTGCTCTCGCTGAATCGTTGGCGGAATCGACTCTTTCGCCGCTGGCATCCATCATCGGACTCTTCTTGCCGCCAGGGCTGAATCAGCAAGTGGATACGGTATTCGAGATTCGTAAATCAGAATTCGAATCATCCGCTATCGAATTATCTAACATTGCTTCCCGTTTAATAAAACTATTGAAAGAAAAAGGCACATTACGCGGCAGACAAATTGACCGCCACTTTGCTCGAGTCGATTGGCGCAAGACCGCCCAGGCTTTGGTGAGACGCGGCGTTCTATCCTCTCGATCCGTTTTGCCGCCCGCGGGCGTTCGACCCAAATTTGTCCGCACCGCTCAATTGGCTGTGACACCGGAAATGGCCGAAGCTGCAATGGATGATTTAGGCAGCACAGACGCCACGCGCACGCGTCGGCGAAAGGCTTTGCGCTTTCTCATCGAGCAGCCGGATGCAATCAACGTTTCATGGGTCTATGCCGAAAGCGGATGCAAACTTTCCGATCTTCAAGAACTTGCCGAACGTGAACTCATTCAATTGCGTGAGACGGAAATTTGGCGCGATCCATTGGAGAAGATCAGTAATCAGGGAATGGTAAATCGGGAATTGGTTTTGACGGATGAACAGCAGCGCGCGTGGCAACAGATTGAGTCAGGCTTCCGGCAATGTGCCGAAGGCAAAGCCATAAAACCCTTTTTGTTGGACGGCGTCACAGGTTCAGGCAAAACCGAATTGTATTTGCGTGCGACGCAGGAAGCGCTTCGACGCGGCAGGCAAGCCATCGTCCTTGTGCCGGAAATTTCACTCACGCCGCAAATCGTCCGGCGTTTTCTGGCGCGCTTTCCCGGTCAGGTCGGATTGCTTCATTCCAAACTTTCCGAAGGTGAACGCTATGACACTTGGCGCCGCGCTCGCAATGGATTGCTGAAAATCATTATCGGGCCGCGTAGCGCGTTGTTTGCACCACTGCCAAATCTTGGCTTGATCGTCGCGGACGAATGCAACGACGATTCATATTATCAATCCGAGCCGCCGTTTTATAGCGCGATCAATGCCGCACAAATGTACTCGCAAATTTGCGGAGCAGTTTGTATTTTGGGATCCGCAACACCGAGCATCGTTCAACGCTATCAAACGGAAGTTGGGGAAAGCATCCGCTTGGAATTGACTCAACGCATCTCATCGGAACCAGCAACGGACTCAGCGACCAAATTAGATCTACCACCCATTCACATCGTGGACATGCGCGCGGAATTGAAATCAGGCGGCTTCGCGCGCGGCATCTTCAGCCGCGCACTGTCCGAGGCTTTGGCTTCGACATTGAAGCGCGGCGAACAAGCCATTTTGTTTTTGAATCGCCGCGGTACCGCCACGTATGTTTTTTGCCGCGATTGCGGACATGTGGTCAAATGTCCGAACTGCGATACACCACTCACTCTTCACGTTGAAAAGTTAAAAAGTTATCAAGTTGAAAAGTTGGAAGGCAAGAACTTGGCAACATTCCAACCTTCAAACATTCAAACCTTGATTTGCCACCGCTGCGGCTACGAACGACAGATGCCAAAACGTTGTCCTGAATGTGGCAGCGCAAATATCCGCGCGTATGGACTGGGAAGCGAAAAAGTTGAAAGTGAAGTGCAAGCATCCTTTCCAAAGGCGCGCACCTTGCGTTGGGATTGGGAAACCACGCGGCAAAAAGAATCACACGAAATTATCTTGTCACATTTTGCGGCAGGCCGCGCCGACGTGCTAATCGGCACACAAATGCTTGCCAAAGGGCTGGATTTGCCGCGTGTTACCTTGGTTGGAATCGTTTTGG
>JBJKOR010000086.1:0-1643 GCA_046707185.1 Anaerolineales bacterium
CTCTGGCGGATAGCAAGTCAAGAATTATAGTAGGAGTCAGCCTCCCGCCCCAAGGGCGGTCGCGCGAAAAATTTTTGACGGAGAAAAAAAAATGGATCCCATCCTGATCTCAACATTAGTAGCCAGCGCATGGAACCTCCTTGCGCCGTATGCAAAGAAAGCCGCCAAACAACTGATCGAAAAATCCAGCGAAGAACTGCCGGATGTGGTTGTGGGCAAAGTCTGGGATGCGGTGAAAGAGAAAATGGAATCCAAGCCGGAAGCGGCAAGTTTGCCCGGAGAGATCATTCACGAACCGGAAAACGAAGATTTGCAGGGCGCCTTCAAATATCAGCTCAAAAAATTGCTGGAGAATGATGAAGCCTTCGCCCAACAACTTCAAGCGCTCGTGAAAGCCGCGGAGGAGCAAAGCGTTTCATACAAAGCGGAACTGCACGGCGATGGCGCCATTGCACAAGGGGATAATGCCAAAGCGGTGGGTAAAGGCGGCATCCTGATTGAAGGCAATGTCACAGGAAATGTGATTTCCGGGAACAACAACAAGATCAATAAAAAGTAGGTCAACGATGAAACGTGAAGATCAACTGCGAGCAGAAAATGAGCGACTCAAAAAAGAGCTTGCCAAACTCAAGGCGCGTAAAGTCTCGAAGAGCAAAGCCAAAGTCAAAGGTGGTGGAGCGACTGCTCAGGGAGATGGTGCAAAAGCGGTTGGCAAAAGCGGCGTATTAGTTACTGGTGATATCGAACAAAGTATGATCGTCACTGGCGACAACAATGAGGTCAATGTCGGTTCACCGCCGCGCGCTAAAAAGGAATCGTTGCGTGAATCGTATTTGAGCTATGTCATCGAGCAGGTCAGCCCGTTGGCGTTGAGCGGCGTGGTGCGTCAATCCGCAGGCGAAGCTGAGACACGCTTGAACTTGAGCGCGGTGTATACGGCATTGCTTACGCAATCCACAAACATTGAGACTGCAGAGTTGCGAGATAAAGTCCTGCATATCGGTCCTTTGGATGAAATGGCCCGCAATAAAAAACTTTCCGTGGTCGAAAGCATGAATAAGCAAGCGCACATGGTTTTGCTTGGTGATCCGGGCAGCGGCAAGAGTACCTTCGTGAATTTTGTGGCACTGTGCATGGCTGGCGAGATTCTCGGTCGCGAAGAAGCCAATCTCAAAAAGCTAACACAACCGCTGCCGCAAGAGAGGAATGAACGACAGCGCGAACAAGAGCCCAAGCCTCAACCTTGGGAACATGGCGCTTTGATGCCAGTCCGTGTGATCCTGCGTGACTTTGCAGCACGCGGTCTGCCTCCAGTGGGCAAAACGGCAACTGCCGAACACATTTGGAAATTCATCGAAGAAGAACTCAACGCAGCCAGCTTGGGTGAATTCGCGCCCTTTCTCAAAAAGGAACTGCGCGAGCAAGGCGGATTGATCCTGTTCGATGGACTCGATGAAGTGCCGGAAGCCGAACACCGTCGGGAACAAATGCGCTCTGCGCTGGAAGGGTTCGCAGCAGCTTTTCCACGCTGTCATTATTTGGTAACCAGCCGTACCTACGCTTATCAAAAACAGGATTGGAAACTTCAAAGCTTTTCGGAGTTTGAACTGGCATCCTTTACCCAGGGACAGATCGCCAGTTTT
>JBJKOR010000087.1:0-4238 GCA_046707185.1 Anaerolineales bacterium
GCGTTCATCTGCACACCCATCTTGCGGAGACCGAAGACGAAGAACAATTCTGTATGCAAATGTTCGGTCATCGTCCGGTGGGATATATGCAGGAAGTGGATTGGGTTGGCAACGACGTTTGGTTCGCACACGCGGTTTGGGTCAATGATGAAGAGATCAAAACCTTTGCCAAACATCATTGCGGCGTGGCGCACTGTCCATCGTCCAACATGCGGCTAGCTTCCGGCATCGCGCCCATCAAGGAATATCGCAAAGCGGGCGTCAATGTTGGCCTCGGCGTGGACGGCTCCGCCTCGAACGATGGCTCACATCTTTTAGCCGAAGCGCGGCAAGCGATGTTGTTGTCACGCGTCAAAGAAGGAATTACGGGGTATTCTTTATCCAACGATCCGAACCGAAAACTGATGACCGCTCGCGATGCTTTATGGCTTGGAACGCGCGGCGGCGCGGCAGTGCTGGGTCGAACAGATATTGGCAGTTTGGAAAGGGGCAAGTGCGCCGACTTTTTTGCTGTTAATATAAACAAGCTCGATTTCGCCGGTGCACTGCATGATCCGGTATCGGCGCTGGTTTTCTGCCAATCTGTCAAGGTAGATTACACGGTCGTTGGCGGAAAGTTCGTTGTCAAGGAAGGCGCGTTGGTTACCGTCGATGAACGTAAGTTAGTGGAGCAGCATAATAAAGCTGCAAAGAGATTGCTATCATAATGTCATTGCGAGCGGAGCGAAGCAATCTCAAGTTATGATGCAAGTAGGAGATTGCCACAGCGACCTCCGGTCGCCTCGCAATGACAACTTGGAGATGCCATGCCTAATTCTGTAAAATTGACTCATTCACTTGTGGATGTCGCCATGGGACGCAAACCCGCAGATATTGTGATTCACAATGGTCAATGGGTGAACGTACAATCTGGCGAGATCATCCCGCATACCGATATCGCCATCGTGGACGGGCACATTGCTTTTGTCGGTGATGATGCCAGGCATACGATCGGCAAGGAAACTCAAGTCATCGAAGCGCGCGGCCGCTTCCTCGTCCCCGGCCTGCTCGATGGGCATATGCACGTTGAATCGGGCATGGTCACGGTCACGGAGTTTGTGCGTGCCGTTGTGCCGCATGGTACGACCGGCATGTTCGTCGATCCGCATGAAATTGCAAACGTCTTCGGACTCAAAGGCGTCAAGTTGATGGTGGATGAGGCCGCCAAACAGCCCATCCATGTTTGGGTACAGATGCCGTCCTGTGTCCCGTCCGTGCCAGGCTTCGAGACGCCGGGCGCATCCATCGGCCCCGCTGAGGTGGCCGAGGCGATGACCTGGCCCGGCATCATCGGCTTGGGCGAGGTAATGAACTTCCCCGGTGTGTCCAGCGGCGATAATAAGATGATCGCGGAAATGGCTGCCACCCATGCGGCGAATAAAACCATCGGCGGGCACTATCCTTCGCCCGATCTCGGACTTCCGTTCCACGGTTATGTGGCGGGCGGCGCGGAGGACGATCACGAAGGCACACGCCTGGAAGATGCGGTGCAGCGCGTCCGGCAGGGGATGAAGGCCATGCTGCGTTATGGATCGGCCTGGCACGATGTCGAATCGCAGGTCGGCGCGATCACGCGTCTGGGTCTCGACTCGAGGCGGTTCATCCTGTGTACCGATGATTCCCACGCTCAAACCTTATCTGAAGATGGGCACATGGATCGGGTTTTGCGCCATGCCATCCGACATGGCTTGAGTCCGATGACTGCCATTCAGATGTGCACGATCAACACCGCCGAACATTTCGGCTTGACGCGCGAGATGGGCATGATCGCTCCCGGCCGCTGGGCGGATGTGGTGCTCGTCAAAGATTTGAATGATTTCAAAGCGGATTTGGTGATTGCGAAAGGAAAAGTAATCGCCGAGCACGGAAAGTGGAACGTGGAACTGGCCGCGTTTGTCTATCCTGCCTGGGCCAGGAATTCGGTGCATCTCCAAAAGAAGCTGGAAGCCAAGGATTTCATTTTGCGTGCCCCGAAAGGACATGAGGGCCAGGTACAGGCGCATGTGATCGGCGTGATCGAAAACCAGGCGCCGACGCGCCACTTGATGATGACGCTTCCCGTCGATGGCGAGGAAGTGAAAGCGGCGCGCATCACGCGTTATTCATCCACTGATGTCACCAAGGCGGCGCTGGTCAAACGCCATAAAGGCATGAGCGGTATTACGCTTGGATTGGTCAGCGGGTTTGGCTTTACGGAGAAATGTGCCATCGCTTCGACGGTCGCGCACGACAGCCATCATATGATCATTGTCGGCACGGATGATGAAAATATGGCGATTGCCGGGAATAAACTGGCGGAAGTCGGCGGCGGGCAAGTCGTTGTGAAAGATGGCAAAGTGATTGGTCTGGTCGAATTGAACATCGCAGGCTTGATGTCTACAGAACGAGCCAATGTGGTTGCGAAGAAAGCCGGGACAGTTTTGGCTGGTTTCAAAGCTTGCGGATGTAATCTCAACAATCCAAATATGCAGTTATCCCTGCTGGCGTTGGTTGTCATTCCTGAATTGCGTATCTCCGATAAAGGCATCGTGGACGTGACGAAATTCAGTTTTGTCCCGGCGTTGGAAAAAATCTAGCAGCAAACAAATCCTTTTCCCGAGGTAATGATGTCGCATTTTCCCTTTCAAAGATTACAGGCGGACCTCTCTGCCTTGATTTCCAAAACAAGGGCCGGGGACCGTCTCCCGTCTGAACCTGAGCTGGCGAAGCAACTGGGTGTTTCGCGCGCCACGCTGCGCGAAGCCATGCGGACATTCGAGACACAGGGCTTGATCCGCCGCAGACAAGGCGCCGGGACATTTGTGGTCGGTCAATTGCCGGTCATGGATGCAGGTTTGGAAATACTCGAGAGTCTCGAGACGATGGCCGATCGGCTTGGCTTGGAAGTATCCGTGAATGACTTGCACATTGAGACAGTTATAGCCGATAAGACGCAAGCCACAGTCTTGGGCATCGCGCCTTCAGCCGGGCTTACGCGCGTCCGGCGTGTGATGTGTGAGGAACGCCGGCCCGTTGCGTATTTGGTGGATGTGCTTCCCGAGGAGGTGCTCAAACCTTCGCAATTGCCAATCTCATTCAATGGTTCGGTGCTGGATTATTTGCTCGACCGCGGTGACCATCTCACGGTTTCGCGCGCCGACATCTCTGCCATCGATGCGACCGCGGAGGTAGCCAAGCCCCTGGAGATTCAGCGCGGGGATGTGCTGCTTCAGTTCATTTCGCAGCTATACAATTCTACCGGGAAGGTGATCGATTATTCGTCGAGTTACTTTATTCCGGGATATTTCCACTTCCACGTCAACCGACGGGTGAGTATGTGAAATTGCCAAAGGAGTCTGTGCGATGTCAGTGAAGGAGATCAAGCAGCGTGTGGAAAGTTCGCGCGAAGATATCGTTCGATTCATGCGCGAGATCGTTGCCATTCCAAGTATGGAAGGCAAATTGAAGGATGTCGGCGACCGCATCGCGGCCGAGATGACCAGGCTTGGTTTCGATGAAGTCCGTTTCGACAAGATGGGAAATATCATGGGGCGAGTCGGCCCTTCGACAGGCTCAGGACAAAGCAAACGTGTCATCCTCTACGACTCGCATGTGGATACCGTTGGCGTGGGCGATCCGGCCACCTGGGATTGGGATCCGTTTAAAGGCAAGGTCGAGAACGGAATCCTGTATGGCCGCGGCGCTTGTGATGAGAAAGGTTCCACACCGGGCATGGTCTATGGCCTGGCTTTGGCGCGTGATCTGGGTTATCTCGAAGGAACCACGGCTTATTACTTCGGCAACATGGAAGAATGGTGCGATGGCATTGCCCCCAATACGTTCGTTGAAGTGGACCCGAAGGTCAAGCCCGATTTCGTGGTGATCGGCGAACCGACCAAGATGCGCATCTACCGCGGGCATAAGGGCCGTATCGAGTTGCGGATTACCGCCAAGGGTCGTTCGGCGCACGCCGCCTCGCATTATCTCGGCGACAACGCCGTGTATAAGATGATGTCGATCATCACGCAGATCCGCGAGTTGGATCGCCGGATGCGCTTTGGCATGGGCCATCATCCGGTGCAGGGTTTTCCATCCATTGCAGTGACCAATGTCGAGGTGCGCACGGCTTCGCTCAACGCTGTGCCCGATCAGTTCACGATCTATCTCGACCGCCGTATCACTTCGAGCGAGTCGCCCGAGGAAGTCATCTCGGTCATCAA
>JBJKOR010000088.1:0-1347 GCA_046707185.1 Anaerolineales bacterium
GTCCGAAATAGTAGTATTCACAGCCGGTTCCTCCGCTCCCACAGAGGATACCGGAATTTATCGCTGCCCTACAAAATTGAATCTGATTCAACGATTCGGCTCCTGGTTGCACAAAAGTTACGCTAGAAGAATTGCTTGAATTTATAAACGAAAATGCCAATAACCCTAAAAAGATTCTAGAAGAAATTAGCCCCAAGAAGAGCAAAAGAAGGCTTAGTGAACAAATGGGGTTTTATGATGTTGATGAAGAAGTGGATGAAGATTGGTAACAGGTAAGAGGATGATTGAAATTATCTTCTATCTCGTTCTTTCTCAACCATCAACGCTTTCATCAAACCCTTGCCTTTATATTTTCCCCGCAGTGAAAGAATATATTCCCGCGTAATCGGCGTTAGAAAGATTTTCCCGTTTTTATCATTTACTTCAAATTGAATATGCGTGCCTGCTTTAATCCCAAGCTGATGACGAATGTTCGCAGGGATGACGATTAGACCTTTGTGATGAAACTCTGGCTTCCATCGAAAGCAATTATAAAACAAAAGAGTCGGACATTTGCCCGACTCTCAATTCCCGATTTCCTATTCCCGTTCTTTATATAATCCCAATTTGCTTTCCAGCGGTTGTGATCACATCAATCGCGCGTTCGATCTCGCTGGGTTCATGCGCGGCAGTGACCGTGGCGCGCAATCTCGCCAAGCCTTCCGGTACGGCAGGCGAAACGACCGGCAGGACGAAGACATCATGATGTTGGGATTCGCGCGTCATGATAAAAGCTTGTTCATCGGAGCCGCATAAGACAGGAACAATGGCGGTTGTGGTCAGCAAGGTGTCGAAGCCCGCGGACTTGAGCCCATTGATGAACAATTGCGAGTTGTGATTCAACTTCTCGATACGCCAGGGTTCATCCAGAATCACTTTGAAGGCTTCGTTGGCGGCAGCCGTCTGGGCAGGCGGCAGCGCGGCGGAAAAGATATACGAACGGCCGTTGTGGCGCAGATAGTTGATCAATTCCTTTTTGCCGGCAATGTATCCGCCCACGGATGGAATCGTCTTGCTCAAGGTTCCCATTTTGATATCGATCACATCCTCGAGTCCGAAATGCTCCTCGATGCCGCGTCCGGTTTTGCCGAGCACGCCCACCGAATGCGCCTCATCGATCATCAGGTACGCGCCGTGCTTTTTGCAAATCTCAGCCACCTTCGGCAGGTTGATCACATCGCCGTCCATCGAGAAGACCGCGTCAGCGACGACCAGCTTCGAGACTCCGGAAGGAATTTGTTCCAAGCGATGATTCAAATCGGCCATATCGTTGTGTTTGAATCGGCGAAACTCCGCACCTGACATCAG
>JBJKOR010000089.1:0-5582 GCA_046707185.1 Anaerolineales bacterium
GGATAACCCGTCCCTTGCGCAATCACACGACGCTCGCAAAAGGAATAATCCAAGATGAAGAATATGAACAACCGAACGAAAACGATCTTGACGGTCATCGGTATCCTGGTCGTCGTCGCCATCGCCATCAGCGTGATGCAGAACCGAAATGCCGCCGAATTACTGGCTGGCACAACCTCCCTGGCCATCACGCCATCCAACCCCACCGTTATTGTTGGCGCCACCGCATCACTGTCCCTCAATGCTGCACTCTCCTGCGATTGGAACACATCAGACTCTGCGGTTGTTTCCTTCGCGGGCAACGTCACCCAGGTGAGCGCAGTCACGATTCAAGCAAATGAGAACGGTTCGGCAACCATCTCTGCCAATTGCAAGTTGCTCTTCAACAAGCAAGTCACAGTCACGAATACCGTGAATGTGGATCTCCCGCCCATCACCATCACACAAGACAACGCTCTTAATGGTGTTGGACAAATGACCAGGCTGACAGCCAACTACACTGGCGCCTGCCAATGGACGAGTTCAGATCCCACTGTGATCAAACTAATTAGCGATCTCGGATTACCTGAGAACGCCATTATTGCCAAAGAACTCAAACCGGGCGTTGTAACCGTTACCGCTGTCTGTGGAACACAAACCGCTCAGAAAACGGTGAATGCGAATGGAACTGGAGGCCCCAGTAGGCAATAGTCCTCCTATCGCCTATATTTTTGATTACGCAGGGGATGGACAACCCGTCCCCTGCGTAATCACACGACGCTCTCGAAAGGAGAAATCCAAGATGAAGAACTTGAACAAGCGCACGAAAACGATCCTGCTCGTCCTCGGCCTCCTGGTCATTGCCGTCATTGCCGTGACTGTTTTCACCCAAGCCGGTGGTGGTACGCTATTCGGCACGACCACTCTTGCAATCACACCGTCCAATCCAACCATCATTGTAGGCAACTCAACCATGCTGTCCCTCAATGCCACATTCCCCTGCGATTGGAGTACATCAAATTCCGCAGTTGTTTCTTTCGTGGGCAGCGTCACCCGGGTGAGCGCAGTCACGCTCCAGGGCAACTCGAGTGGCTCGGCGACAATCTCCGCAAACTGTAACGTGACAGTGAGTTTCATCAAGCGGCAAGTCACGCTCATGAATACTGTGACGGTGGTAAACCCTGCAGCTGGTGTCATCACGCCAGCCGACCCCACTATTCAGTTTGCGATAGCCGTTGGCAGCGTCGAACTCACAACAGCGCTCGATACATACACACCTTCATGTCATTGGGTAACTTCTGACTCCACCATCGTACAACTTGTTCAAACAGATACCGATGTGGTCCTTGGACCCTCTGGCTATGTTTCTCCCAACCAGGTTTTGGGGCAGAAGCAAGGCCAGGTCACTATCACATCCACCTGCGGAACCCAAACCGCGCAGACAAGCGTGACCGTCTCACCCATCGCCCTCAGTCCAGCCAATCTCGTCCTGGCCGATTTCGTCTCAGGGTATGCAACGATAACAGTCTTCACCTCGAACACAGGTTCATGTCACTGGAAAATCGCGGATCCTACGGTCGCCACGCTTGAAGCGGCGGATACCAATTTAATAATATCCGGGCAGCCTGTCAATTATTCCACGAACCTCGTTTTCAGAATGAACGGGAGCACACCCACCATCCTCGCAGTCGCCTGCGGAACACAAACCGCGCAGGCGACTGTGACCGTGAGATAAATTGAAACCGCATCGAAGGTTGTTGTAACCCCCGGAAAACCTTCGAGACATTCTTCCTCCGCACTCGACGTCTTCAAAAGGAGAAACGCAAAATGAAAAACCTCAACAAACGCACGAAAATGATTTTGACGATCCTCGGCGTGCTGGTCATCGCCGTGGTCGCCGTGGCTGTCTTTTTCCAGGCCAGCGGAGACAGTCTCTTCGGAACGGTCATCAGCCTCAAGATCTCGCCGTCCAGTTCGACGATCACGGTTGGTGAATCTACCACGCTGTCGAGCGGTACGATCTTGAGCACCTGTAGTTGGAGCAGCAGCAACCCGGCCATCGCCTGGGTCACTGCTTCCACGACCAAATCGGCCACAGTAAAAGGAAATACCGTCGGTACGGTGACGATCACCGAAACTTGCGGCGCGCTGGGCAGATACCATGGCAGCGCCACTGTCACGGTCAACCCCGCACCCGTACCGCCTACGCCGCTCGATCCATCCACGCTGAACCTGCTCACGACAGATTACCTCAAAGAATGGGTCATCTGGGGTAACAATTGGCAAACCTGCAGTTGGTCTGCTAGTCCTTCCGGCATTGTCGGGTTATCGCCACGGGACGATTATCCTGGTTGGCTGTATGTCCAGCCCTTGACAGTCGGACAAACCCAGGTCACCGCCGATTGTGTGGACGCATCGGGAAACCATGGCTATTACGTTGGGACAGCGGTCGTAAGCAACCCGTAAGCGGACGCGCCCTCGCGAGTAGTCCAGCGCGGCGATAAAGATCGCCGCGCCGGATAAAACCAACCGACAGGTAATCTCAAACAAAAGTGAGTCTCATGGCCGCAGACCCTTGTCTGGTTTTATATGGCAATTCCGTTTTCCTGGCAGGCATCAAAGCCGATTTGGAAAGTCGTGTCTCACTCAAATTGATCACGGTGGAGGCCGGGTCCGCCGACGCGAGCGAGCAGATTCGCGCCCACAAGCCCGATGTACTGCTCTTTGACATTGCAACCGGGCAGCCCGAATTTACGGTGTCGCTGCTTCGCGATCGGCCGGGCATGTTAGTGATCTGCCTGGACCCCAGCAGTAATGAAATGCTGGTCCTTTCGGCCCGCCCGCAGCAAGCGTTGAGTCTGTCTGATTTGGTCAAAGTGATCAGCGAGAAAGATCTATCCAAAAGAGAAGCCCTTCCGCAAGAGGAACTCTAATCACGATCCCCAAAAACCAAGCACGCAATCAAACAGAATGTGACACTCAAAACCCGTCTCCCATTCAGTTTCCCCGGCGAAGCCTTGAACTCATCGAATTTCTTCAAAAGCAGGACAGGCAAAGTCCTCGGCGGAGTTCTGCTGATCATTGTATTGGCAATCATCGCATCGGCCACTGTGATCGGTTCACAGCCCGGTTCACTATTGGGTACGACGGCACTTGCCATCACACCGATCCATCCCACCATTGGGCGGGGGCAATCCCTCCAACTGTCTGTGAACGCCAAATCAGCGTGCAATTGGTATAGCTCGAGTGGATTAGTTACTTTTTCAGGCGATAGAATTGATGTGACAAGCGCCACGATAACTGGAAATGAACCCGGGAGCGCGACCATAGAAGCAAGATGCGGCGTTTTCAATTTGAACCACATTTCAACTACTGTTACGGTGGCTGACCTGCCGCATATCTCTCCGGGAGGCGCGGTTCTCGCCCCTCAAGAGTCACAAGAATTTAGCACTGGAGACGCAACCTGCCAATGGTCGGTCGAGCCCCCAACCGGCGTATTGTCTCTAAGCGCTACAAGCGGCGCTACCACTATCATCACAGGTGTTGCAACGGGGAACGCGACGCTTACGGTAACCTGCAAATATGGAAGCGACCATGCATCAGTGTTAGTGAGGCCCTAGCCGAACCTTTGGTAAAGCCACAATCTGCAGTTGATATGGGAAGCCAAGTTGGGATAGCTCGGACAGGGTTGCTGGCTGTTCGTGGTGCGATAGTTGGTGCGTTTTATTGGTCAAAGCAGGTATTTTTCACGTATGATGCATTGAACCCGTTTGCGATTGATCCGGTAGGAATATGGTGCGCGGCGCTCATAGAGAGACGATCCTCCAGCCCATCGTAAGTCAGAGCCGCAACGCCCTACGCCCTTTCAAGAGTCACTGAGAACCTTTGGTGCTGTTGAGCCATGAGGTATCATTATGCGGATTCTAAAATTAGGATGATGATCCATGCATATTGTTCATGTTTTCATACACGTTAAAGAAGACAAAATCGAAGAATTTAGAAGCGCAACCATTGAAAATGCCAAAAACAGCTTAAAGGAGCAGGGTGTTGCACGCTTCGACCTTCTCCAACAAGCAGATGCTCCAACTCGCTTTTTGCTAGTCGAGGTCTATCGGACATCCGATGATGTTGCGAAACATAAGGAAACGTCTCACTACAAACATTGGCAAGAAACCGTCGAACCCCTGATGGCGGAACCGCGCAGCCGCATCATTTACAGGAATATTTTTCCAGACGAGTCTGGATGGAGTTGAAAAATGCGTTTTGAATTTGCCACCGCCACGCGGATCATTTTTGGGCCAGGAACCATCAAAGAAACCATTCCGATTGCAAAATCGTTTGGAGATCGAGTCTTGCTTGTTATTGGGAAATCGAGCCAACGAGTTTCGGGGCTGATCGAGCAATTTCATGAAGCCGGGCTTTCTATCAGCGATTTCCACGTTGCAGGGGAACCAACAGTGGCGACTGTTCTATCTGGCCTCGAACAAGCCAAAGCCGAGAATTGCAATATGGTCATCAGCTTGGGTGGAGGCAGTGTTATCGATGCCGGAAAAGCCATCGCGGCGTTAATGACCAATCCGGGGCAAATTTATGATTATCTCGAGGTCATTGGAAAAGGCGAACTATTTACACAGCCGCCTGCCCCATTTATTGCCATTCCAACGACAGCCGGTACCGGGTCAGAGGTGACGCGAAATGCCGTCATCACGGTTATTGATCAACAGGTCAAGGTCAGCCTGCGTAGCCCATGGATGCTGCCGCGTGTGGCCATAGTTGATCCGGAGTTGACGCACAGCCTGCCACCGGAAATAACCGCCTTTACAGGGATGGATGCGCTTACCCAGTTAGTTGAACCCTTCTTATCAAAGGCATCCAACCCAATCACCGATGCCATCTGCCGGGAAGGAATGCATCATGTTTCTCGATCGTTACAGCGCGCCTGCGAAAACGGTGATCCACGCGCTCGCGAAGATATGGCCCTCGGGAGTCTATTTGGCGGAATGGCGTTAGCCAACGCAAAGCTGGGTGCAGTGCACGGATTTGCCGGTCCGATTGGCGGAAAGCTTTCTGCTCCTCATGGAGCAATTTGTGCAAGATTACTCCCGCTGGTTGTGGAGATGAATTTGAAAGCGATACAAGAAAGAGCGGCTCAATCATCAATTCTTGAACGATTTGATGAAATGGGCCAGTTATTGACCGGCGATTCTGTTGCCAAAGCGGGAGATGGCATCAGATGGTTACATGAGATGGGAATAGCGCTAAAAGTCCCGCCGCTTTCAACTTATGGATTAACAACATCAGATTTTTCTGAGTTCATTGCCAAAGCTGGAAGCGCTAGCAGTATGAAGGGGAATCCAATAGATCTAAAAGAGAGTGAATTATCACAGATCTTGGCAATGGCATTATAAAGGTAATGAAGGCTCTCTGATATTTTCCGTGATTTTTCTGCATCTTGGGGCAGAAATCGATTTTCGGCAAGAACGCGCCCCCAAATATGGGGGGTATCACGGTAACTCTCAGAGAACCGTAATGAAGAATACCAAAATGAATTTGGCTTTTGGTTTTAAGGCCACACCAAAACTTTGGCCGACGTTTAGGTTGTC
>JBJKOR010000090.1:0-4513 GCA_046707185.1 Anaerolineales bacterium
GGTGAGAAAGAAGCGTTCCCCCGCCGAGAGGGAATGTATTCGATTTCGATAGCAGCGTTAGCGCTTCATCAAGAGTTTGTGGGCGGTAATATTTAGTTATCATGGTCTATTAGTCTCGTGGTCATGGTTGGGATGTTACTTTCCTACTGCTTTTCTATTATACGGCAGACCATACGCTTTGACCATTAAGACTACTAGACCATTCCGACTTTTGAGACCTGTAAGACTGGTGGACTTACGCGACTAATCTGGATAGACCTTCCAACCAAGCTGTGGCAACAAAGAAAGATCGAATTGATCTTCCGGTACATTGATGTGCAGCGCATTAGCTTCGGCGAGAAGCTCATTCGTTTCCGAATCATAAATTCCGGCCCAGCTTTCCGCCATTTTGCTGCGAAGTTTTCCAGCTTTGCCAACGATCTTCAACAGCCTGCCGATGGGCACATTTTTGCGATATTTGATTTCGAGTTTGCCGGTGAACATGAAACGCGGATGCAGCGGGTCGCTGCCCATATGTGCGCGTCCGCTGACTTCATCCAACAGTGACGCCACAATGCCGCCATGCAGGACGCCGGGATAGCCCTGGAAATGTTCGGGCGCGGTGTAGGTAGTTTCCACCACGCCAGGTTCGGTTTCGTAGATGTGCAGATGCAAGCCGATTGGATTCTCCAGTCCGCACACAAAGCACATTCTGGAATTGGGTTGTTTGATTCGAGGTTCGGTCATATTACCTTTCTGCCCAATGGATGGCAATTGTGCCAAACATCAGTCTTTTGAATTGAACATTTTTGAATCCCGCAGCACTCATGCGTTCTGCGAGTTCTTCTGCATATAAGAATCCCTCTGTTGAATCAGGAAGATATTCATAAGCATCGCCCGTGCCGGAGATTAATTTACCGAGCAACGGAATGATCCCGTGCATATGAATCCAAATGAACGGCGATAGGATATTTTTCTTCGGATGCGTGGTATCAAGAATCACGATTCGTCCGCCGGACTTGAGAACACGATATTGTTCCTGCAGCGAGCGATTCACATCGGTCACGTTGCGCATCAGGAAACCGGAGACAACCGCCTCAAACGTCGATTCCTTGAACGGGAGATTCAACGCGTCCGCCGCGGAATAAGGCGGATCGCCGGGCCTGCGCCCGACGCGCATCATCTCGAGCGTGAAGTCCGCGGCGGTGATGCGGCTTTGCGGATTCCGCTTGAGCGCCTCACGCGCCAGATCGCCGGTGCCCGTTCCGAGGTCGAGGACCGAAGCGGATGGCTGAATCTGCGCCAGCCGAATCACTTCCTTGCGCCACTGCACATCCTGCGCCCCGGTCATCAACTTGTTCATAAAATCGTAACGATGGGCGATACGCGTGAACATGCCTTGTACATATCGTTCCCGTTCTTGGCCAGTAAGATTGGTCATCAAATTTTCCCTATTTCTCCATTGCAAACATCTGATTTATCGCGCTGAGCGGAAGTCTCAGGCTGAAGTCGAAGCGCAGACCATTTACACCAGTCCTTCGACTTCGCTGCACTCCGCTCAGGAGGACGATTGATTGATCTTTATAACAAAGCATTTCCATACGCTAAAGTTCTTCTTCGAGTTTCGTGGTCGGCGCGATGAGAAAGATAATATTATCCCACGCGATGTGACTCACGATCAACGCGCCGAGCGGAACGCCGAGCGCGTACAAACCGCCCCAGAATCCGCCGGCGATGGTGGCCGCGCCGATCAGAGTGAAGTTACCGCTGGCAATGTGGACTCCGCCATAGGCCGCGCTGCCGAGCAGCCAGCCTTTGAGTTTGCCGAATTTTTTCATCAAGCCGTCTTGTAAAAAGCCGCGCCAGAAATATTCTTCAGCCGGACCGATCACAAGGCCAAGGCGCAGCATCAATTCTTTGCGCGGGCGGATTCGCTTGAGCGCGTAGATGCTGTCAATCTGCTGTCCGCCATTCGGAACGATCTTACGCGACATTTTATCGCCGATGTGAAAGATGCCGTATAACGCGGCGGCCGAACCAAGTCCGAGGACGATCTCTTTCAAGCCAATCTTCGCATGGCGCAATTCAGGCTGGGATGTCAACGCCAGGCCGCCAAGCGTGATTCCGGTTCCGGTCATGCGATCCCAAAATTTTTTGCGCGGCCCGCGAAAGGTCAAAGCAAAGAGCGCCGCGGCCAATCCAAACCCGAAGCCGAGCAAGGGCCAGGATTTCTTCATAACACGTGTCCAAGCATGATGCCAATCACATACAGAATTCCGAAGGCGGCATGAAGCTTGGCAGTTTCGAGATCGATCTTTGCGATGGCGCGCTGTTGTCCATTGATACCAAGCTGCGAGGCGCCGACCAGATAAATGAGAAATGGCATGGACAACAAAGCCAGCAAACTCGTCACCGGAAGCGCATTCAACAGAACGCCCAACACCACAACGATGAACGCACCGCTAATCAATGAGAGATACATGATATGCGCCCACTTACGTCCTATCAAGGCGGAAAGCGTGCCAATGCCATAGCGTGCGTCGTCCGTGATATCGCGCCATTCGTTGCCATGCAAAATCGCCGTCACCAATAGACCAATCGGCAGGCTGACCACCAAGGATGACCAATCGATGCTTCCCGTGATCGCATAATACGCGCCCATCACCATCAAGGGTCCCATCAGGATAAAGACCAGCGGCAGCCCGATCGCTTTATATTTATATTGGAACGGCGGCGCGGTATAACCATAGCCCAAAACCAATCCGGCCAACCCGAGCAAGGCAATGGGCCAGCCGCGCATGGCGATCAACGCGATGCCAAAAAGAATCGCGACGAGAAACGATCCTCGTATCAAGCCGAAGGCCTCGCGTTCGGTCAAGCGGCCTTTCAATAAAGCCTGGCTGGCGCGCGGCGACGTGATCGAGTCGACGCCGTTGCGGACATCATAAATTTCATTGGTAATGTTCGTGCCAACATGCAGCAACATCGAGGCCGCCAGCGCAGCAAAGAATGGTGCGACTGCAAATTTGTTTTGGACGAAGGCCAATGCGCCTGCGCTCAAAACCGGAATAGTGGAGGCCGTGAACGAAAACGGGCGCGCGATCTCGCTGTAGGCGCTGAACTTGCGCCAGGCGCGCTCGAAGACATTCAAGCGATCATCACGCTCGGTGCCGGACGATAAAACAGCCGCGGTTTCGCGAGCGGATACTGTCTCTCTGACTGCCACCGATCCGTATAACGCCGCGGCTTCGATTGCCAACGGAACTTGATCCTCGTCCTGCACAACAGGTTGGATGACCGGCGTGGTCATGCCCGCTTCGTTAAAGCGCGCTGCGCCTTCCGCCACTTCTTCGGGCGTGCCGCACAACATGAAGGCGTCGAGCATATCATCGGGGATGATTTCCGCGGCTTTATGGTAATCTTCCGCCCGCCAGGCTGCCATGATCTGATCGCGCAAGGCTGGTTCAAAGCCAGCGCGTTCCATCGAGAAATTGGATAGCACACTCATCATATAAATCACGAACGGTTCGCGCTTGGCGCGGTTCAAGGCTTCACGCCGCGACTTATCCACGTGCGTCAGCAGATAACCGGCGATGTCCACGGCGTTTTCATCGCGGCCCGCTTTCAGCGCAGACTTCTTTAATTTTGAAATGAGCCGCTTCATGTTCGGGATCGATTCGGCGGGACGCGCCAGATAGCCATCCGCTTTTTCGCCAGCCAGTTCAAGGAACGCGGTCCGATACGCGGCGATATAGATCGGCACGCGGTGGACGGGCGGGAACATCGCTTGAATGGGCGGCAGGTTTGGCGTCACGGACGGGATGCGCTGGCCGACCCACATGGCACGCACAAAATCAATCGCTTTGCTAACGCTCTCGACGCCTGCATCCGGCGAATAGGGAATGCCAAGCTGCGCAAGCCGCAAAGGCAAGGCCGTTCCCATTCCAAGCATGATGCGGCCCGGCGCCATTTCGTCCAACGCTGAAACAGTCATCGCAATCAGCGCGGGCTGACGCGTGTATGAACTCAATGCACCCATCGCGACGCGAATATTCGGCACCTGTGCCGCAATCGCCGAGGCGTACGTGACCGCGTCGCGTTCATATAGACTATCGTGAAGCCAAACCGAGTGAATGCCGCGCCGCTGTGCTTCGTTCGCCCAATTAACAACATCCGAAACTTTTCCGCGTGCGGCAAATCCCAGTCCGACTGCTCTTGCAAGTTCTGACATCTAACTGCCTCCAAGAATTTAATGGCGTGATTGTAGTCCGATAACAAATTCGAGACAAGAGATGAATATCATTTCATCATTGAACCCATTATGCGCATATGAACTCGCTACAAAAAGATCGGCATCACCGCGAAGAAGCAAAGGTCGCGAAAGAAACCTTCAAGATCGCTCATTCGACTCTTCGAAATCTTCGGGAAATTCTTCGCGCTCTTTGCAGCCTCGGCGGTGAAAAAGTTTTTTCAGCAGCGGCGCATGTTATACTTTCGTGCACGGAGATCACACATTGACAACAGAAAACAAAAC
>JBJKOR010000091.1:0-5873 GCA_046707185.1 Anaerolineales bacterium
TCTATGGAGGCATCGCGGCATTTTCATCGATTTTGTTTGTTTTGTTTGCGAAAGAAACTCCGCCTACTCCTCCGGGGCCGGAAGGCAGCGAAGTGCGCGCGTTGATGTTGGATGGATTGAAACATGCCATTAAACTACGTCCATTCTGGTTCAGTCTGGTCGTTTCATTCATCGGTTTGGGAATTTTCAACGGTACCACAACCTGGATCGAGGCGATGATCCGTCCGCGTGGGTTTACTCCTACAGATGCAGGGACACTCGGCGCGCTGATGATCGTCGGCGGCGTGATTGGGGCAGTGGTCATTCCGGCCCTGTCTGATAAACAACGCACACGGCAGCGCTATCTATATGTGGCTTTCTTCGGAGCGATCCCCGGTATGATTGGGTTGACTTTCGCAACCACCAGTTGGTTGTTGTTTACATCCGTTTTTGTAATGGGATTTTTCCTCGTCAGCGCCATGCCGATTGCCATGCAATATGCCGCGGAGATCACGCATCCCACGCCGGAAGGTACGTCCAATGGATTGATCCAATTATTCGGCCAGGCTTCAGTTGTATTTGTTTACATTATGGAAGCCTTGAAGACATCGAACGGTTCGTTTACCCCCGCATTGTTATTGGCAATTGGGTTGTTGATCGTCAGCGCGTTTCTGGTAACGCAGATGAAAGACCCACAGAAATAATTCAACAGACCCTAAAGGTCTTTAAGACCTTCAGGGTCTTCAGTTAGGATGACTATGCCTAAAGAAAAACTGATCCTTGCAATTGATCTTGGTACCTCCGGAATGAAAGTCGCGCTGATTACCATCAGCGGAAAAGTGATCGGCTGGGAAGCGGAACCGATACGACTCATCTTAACGCAAGATGGCGGCGCCGAGCAATCGCCGGAGGAATGGTGGCAGGCGTTCTTGTCGGCGGCGGGAAGACTGATTAAACGGGAGCCGGACGCAGGCCAGAGAGTGATCGCTGTTTGTGCCTCCACGCAAGGCGAGGGGACGGTGGCCGTCGATAAAGACGGGAACGCGCTCGGTAATGCCATCCTGTGGATGGACATGCGCGGCGCGCCGTATCTGCATAAACAACTTAAAGGATTGATCAATATCGACGGCGCGGATATTTTCAAGATCCTGCGCTTCGTGCGTTTGACTGGCGGCATGCCATCGATGACCGGTAAAGACCCCGCCGCGCACATGCTGCTGATCCGTGATGCGATGCCGGAGTTGTATGCGCGCACCCATAAGTTTTTGAATGTGCTCGATTACATCAACCTACGATTGACCGGCGAGTTCGTGGCAAGTTTCGATTCGATTGTCACGTCGTGGGTCACGGATAATCGCAACCCCGATGAACTTTGTTATGATGATTCGTTGATTCGCACACTTGGCATCGACAAGGAAAAACTTCCTGAAGTGGTGGCGTGCACGAAAGTGATCGGCACGTTGCGCCGCGAGGTTGCGAATGCACTTGGTTTATCGGCGGATGTAAAAGTGGTGGCGGGCGCGATTGATAACACGGCCGCTGCCATTGGCGCAGGCGCGGTGGAAGATTATGCACTTCATCTTTATATTGGTACCTCGTCATGGATGGCGGCGCATGTGCCGTTCAAGAAAACCGATATCGCTTCGAGTATGGCTTCGATTCCCTGCGCGGTGCCCGGGCGTTATTTGTTGACTGCTTTGCAGGCAACCGCAGGCGGCAACCTGACGTATCTGCGCGACAACATCATTTATCATAAAGATGAGTTGTTGCAAGAAGCCGATGTGCCGGATATTTTCAAAGTGCTCGATCAGATCGCGGATCGTGTGCCTGCGGGGGCGAACGGAGTTTTATACACGCCTTGGATTTGGGGCGAGCGCGCACCAGTCGACGACCGCGCGCTGCGCGCCGGACTTTATAACTTGTCGCTGAAGAATACGCGTGAAGATATCATCCGTGCTTTTCTCGAAGGCATCGCTTTCAATACACGTTGGCTGTTGCCGCCTGTCGAAAAATTCCTGGGTCGCAAGGTGAACAGCATCAACATCGTTGGCGGCGGCGCGCAATCGGATGTGTGGTGCCAGATTTTTGCCGACGTGATGAGCGTGGAGATCAAGCAGGTGACTGATCCCATTTATGCCAACGCACGCGGCGCGGCATGGATTGGGGCAGTAGGTTTGGGCGAAATCAAGTTTGAAGATGTGGCCAGGCTCATTCAATTCAAGCGGAGCTATGAACCGCAGCCGACGCATCGCGCGACGTATGACGAGAAGTTTGAAGTCTTCAAGCAAATTTATCAACAAATGAAAAATATTTATCATCGGCTGAACCGCTGATGTTCATCTTTCGCAAATTGTAAGATTATTCAACAAGTGCGCGCAGCGCCAGCGTATATGATTTCCAGCCGAGTCCGACGATCTTTCCCTTGCATACTGCCGAGATCATCGACGTATGCCGGAATTCTTCGCGCGCGTATACATTCGAGATATGTACTTCGATCACCGGAGTCTTGATTGCCGAAATCGCATCGCGCAAAACAATCGATGTATGTGTATATCCGCCAGGATTGAAGATAACTCCATCGGCCCACGTGTGCGCTTCTTGCAGCGCGTCGATCAATACGCCCTCGTGATTTGACTGCTGGCATCTCACTTCGGCACCGAGTTCTTTTCCAAGTGCAATTAGCTTTGAGTTGATGTCTTCCAGCGTCATCGAACCATAAACATCGGGTTCACGCGTTCCAAGCAAATTTAAATTTGGCCCGTGCAAAACAAGGATTTTCATTTTTCCTCTTTCATCGTCCCGAGCGGAGTGAAACGAAGTCGAAGGACGAACGCTTCGACTTTCCTTTTCCCTTCGCTCAGGTTCAGTATCTGCTCAGCGCGACAATCATTCCAATACAGATTCCAAATCTGTGATGTTCACCAACTCGACTCTGCCAATTTTAGCAGGCAATGCAAAACGGATGGCTTTTGCATTTTTCTTTTTGTCCACGCGCATGGCGCCGATGATTTCTTCACGTGACATGTCTTTGGGAATCTGAATCGGCAACCCCAACGCGGACAGTGTCCCCGCAATCGCCTCCGAGGAGCCTTTAGCGGCTACCGTTAAACGTTCCGCCAGCCTCGCCTCGGCTACCATCCCGATCGCCACGGCTTCGCCGTGCCGTAATCGAAAACGACTTGTCAACTCGACCGCGTGCCCAACCGTATGACCCAAGTTCAACGAAGCGCGTATGCCTTTTTCATAGGGGTCCGCTTCGATGATTTGAATCTTGACCGCTATCGCACGCCTGACGATTTCTTCCAAATGGTCCTTTACCCAATCCAAACCGTTTCCACACATGGAAAACAATTCGGGATCGGAGATGATTCCATGCTTCACGACTTCTGCCATGCCGGAAATAAATTCCGCCTCGGGCAGCGTTTTTAAGAATTCCACATCGGCCAGGACTAACTTTGGCGGATAGAACGCGCCAATCAAATTCTTTCCTTCGGGCAAGTCGAATCCGGTTTTTCCGCCGATGGATGCATCCGCCATCGAAAGCAGAGTCGTCGGAACGCAAATCCAATTCACGCCGCGCATATAAGTTGCCGCCGCAAATCCCGCCATGTCGCCAATTACGCCGCCACCCAAGGCAATGACCGTGCTTTTGCGGTCGAGTCCATTTTTTAAAAACAATTTCCACAAATGAGAAATAGTTTCAAGATTTTTATGGTCTTCACCAGCAGGCAGGACAATCGCCTTTGCGTCCAGGCCTGATTCGGACAGAATGGACTTCATCTTTTCGAGATGAAATTTTGCGATATTTTCATCCGTCACGATGATCGGATTTTGCATCGCAAGATTTTTCAAATACGAAACATCGCCGACAAGTACATCGTATTCTCCCATTGCGGATAAATGATGTCGTCCGAGGAAAGTTTGGATCTCGCGTGAACTTTGTTCAAGACTTTTTGCATTGATATTAACTTTCATAGAAAAAGACTCGTAATGTTCTCGGCGTTTTTCAAGTAAGGATGTTAGCTTCGATTTCAAATCCCCAGCCAACAGCGGGCGTGTTCCATTTTCATTTTGCAATCGTTCGTGTAGAGTTTGAATGTCCGCCGTTAACAAGATAACGGTGCCATTGCTTTCAGCCAGTGAACGGTTTTTAGCGCGCAGTAACGCGCCGCCGCCTAATGCAACCACGTGCTCGCTCTCATTAACAATGTTCTTTAATGCTGTTGATTCTAAATCTCGAAAAGCCACCTCGCCTTTTGTTTCCATGACCTGTGAAATGGATGTTCCTGCATTCGCTTCGATTACCTTATCCAAGTCGATGAATGACAGTTTGAGATTATTGGCAAGCTCCTTGCCGATTGTGGATTTGCCGGTTCCCGGCGGGCCATATAAAAAAATGTGATTCATAAAATTCCTTCGATGGTCGAGTAGAGCGAGCGATTTTCTCGCTCGTATCGAGACCATCTACTTCAATTTGTTATAGAGTAATTGTTGACCTCGATACATTCCTCGCGCTGCTCGGAATACTCGACCAACATTAATCCCAAAAAACATGGGGAGTGTTATCCATTTGCAAATCTTCGAGCTTTGCTTTACGCAGCGACTCAAATCTTGGCAGCATTTCACTCATCGAGTCGCCGCCGAGTTTTTCAATCAATGCATCAGCTAGTACAAACGCGACCATCGATTCTAAAATCGGCACGGCGCGCGGTACCGGGCAAAAATCAGAGCGTTCATATTTTGTCAGCGATTCCTGCCCGCTGGCAAGATCAACCGTTTGCTGCGGAGTCAAAGTTGTCGCGATTGGCTTCATTGCCGCGCGGATCACAATCGGCTGCCCGTTCGAAATTCCGCCTTCGATTCCGCCCGCGCGATTGGTTGCACGTTGCAGGCGCTGCCCTGAGCCTGTCGAAGGGTTTGAATGTTGCAAGTTGATCGCATCATGCGCCTGCGTGCCGGGAATTTTCGCATTCGCAAACGCATCGCCAATTTCAACTCCCTTGATCGCCTGCACGCTCATCACGGCTGCCGCAAGTTTTGCTTCAAGACGCCTGTCCCATTGAACAAAACTTCCAAGTCCCACTGGCACATTCAACGCGACGATTTCCAGCACACCGCCCAACGTATCTTTGGCATGGATGATTTCTTCGATATGCACCCGCATTTTTTCAGCCGCGACTTTATCCGGGCAGCGGACATCATTTTTTTCTGCCGCTTCAAACCAGATCTGATAATTGCCTCCGCCTAATTCGGCTTCCACTTCACCGATAGATCGTACATATCCACCGACGATGATTCCAAACCGCGACAGAAAATGTTTGCACACTGCGCCCGCCGCGACTCGCATGGTTGTTTCGCGTGCCGAGGCGCGTTCCAGCGCGGGGCGTAAATCTTTGTAGCCGTATTTCACCGCGCCTGTCAAATCAGCATGGCCGGGACGCGGCGCGGTCATTGGCTCGACCGCCTTGCCTTTCCATTTGACGTGATCGGCATTTTTGACAAATAAGGCAATCGGCGCGCCAGTTGTTTCGCCTGCCATGACTCCACCTAGAATCTTCACCGAATCTTTCTCGATCTTCATCCGTCCGCCGGAGCCATAGCCGTTTTGACGGCGAGCCAGTTCAAGGTCGATGATGGAAGCGTTAAGTTTTAGTCCGGCAGGCATCCCTTCGAGGATGGCAGTCAAAGATGGGCCGTGAGATTCGCCAGCAGTTAAGAATCGAAGCATAAGTTCTCCATAAAGATGGTCAATGATTAATGGATTCAAACAAGGCGTCGCGCGAAGGTTTATAACCTATCCAAATTTCAAATGCCAACGCTGCTTGTTCGATCAACATGCCGATGCCGGTTGTAGCTTGCAATCCTTGCATGTGCGCATCTCGCACAAGCTTCGT
>JBJKOR010000092.1:0-3992 GCA_046707185.1 Anaerolineales bacterium
GAGCACGAAAAATCGCGCATCCATCTGCGCATCGATCCCGATGGCAACGGCACATTGGTGGTCAATGCCAATCAGATCATGCACTTGAATCCGACGGCAACGTTTATGGCGTGGATGATTCTCGAAGGCAAACACGATGAAGAAATTCTCAAAGTCTGTTCGAAGAAATGGAATGTAAAGAAAGAGCAATTGCAAAACGATCTTTCAACCTTCAATTTTCAACTTGCCGAATTGATTCGTCCCGATGGCGCGTGTCCGATTCACGACCTTGAGTTGGAAATCAACATGCCGTTCAGTGTGCGTCCGACGGCACCCTATCGAATGGACTTGGCGCTCACGTATCGTTGCAATAACGATTGTGCGCATTGCTACAACGCCCGCGAACGCGACTTCCCCGAACTGAAAACGGATGACTGGAAACTGATCATCGATAAACTCTGGGAACTCGGCATTCCACATATTGTCTTCACTGGCGGCGAACCCACACTTCGCAACGATTTGCCGGAATTGATTCGCCACGCCGAATCCAATGGACAAATCACCGGCCTCAACACCAATGCGCGGCGATTATCAGATGAGAAGTACTTGCAACAGCTCATTGATGCCGGTCTCGATCATGTGCAAATCACAGTGGAATCCTGCGATGAACAAATCCATGATCAAATGGTGCGTACCAAAGGTGCTTTCAAGCAAACGGTTCGCGGCTTGAAGAACGCACTGAATTCAAAACTTTATGTGATGACCAACACCACGATGTTGCAAACCAACGTTCAGGAGATTCCCGATACATTGGATTTTCTCGCCGACCTTGGCGTGCCAACGATTGGACTGAATGCCTTGATTTATTCCGGTCACGGCTTGACGGTCGGCACCGGACTCAAGGAAAGCCAACTGCAACCCATCCTCGATATTGCCACGCGCAAAACATCCGAGCGCGGACAAAAGCTGATTTGGTACACGCCCACGCAGTAATGCGAATTCGATCCAACAGCCAGCAATCTTGGCGTCAAAGGGTGCAGCGCCGCGTTGTATAACATGTGTATCGAGTCGAACGGAAACGTCATCCCGTGCCAGTCGTATTATCATCCGCTGGGGAACATGCTGACCGACTCGTGGGACTCGATTTGGAATCACAAGCTGTCGGTGCAGTTGCGGGAGCGGAAAAATCTGCCAGCCAAGTGCGAGGCTTGTTCGCTGGTGGCCGAATGCGGCGGAGGATGCCCGTTACAGTTCGAAAATCAACGCGAGGCATTAGGCGTCTTAAATAACTGATACGGAGTCGAAGTCTCCAGACTTCGCTTGCGACGACTGGAGTCGCCGCACTCCGTTCTAAAGATTAGGAGAAAACATGAACGAACATGAATGGATCAAGGAATTTCCCGGGTCAGTGACTGTGTGCGACCCCAATGGCATTATTCTGGCGATGAACGATAAGTCCGCAAAAATTCATGAGAAGGATGGCGGTTATGCGCTCATCGGAAAGAGCCTGCTGGATTGTCATAAAGACGCGGCGCTCGAGAAGGTCGAACAGTTGCTTGCCTCGCACGAGAAAAATGTGTACACCATCGAAAAGAATGGAATGAAAAAATTGATCTTCCAATCGCCGTGGTTCAAAGACGGCGAATATGCGGGTCTCGTGGAACTCTCGTTCGAGATTCCGTTCGAGATGCCACACTTTGTTCGTTCGTGATGAATTGAGTAATGCACCCTATGTAGAACGTCCCGAAGGCTCTTGCAATTCAGGCAGGGTTCTTGATAAAACCTTCGGGACGGTATGTAACATCAGTCAATAATCTCTGAGAAGAGTCGGAGGAACCATGAAAATTGTCAATCGTCTTGCGGATCGTTTTTCCAAGGTCCAGCCTTTGCCGGAAGGGATGCACCATTTCCAGTCCGCGCCCACAGCCGAGAAGCCCTATCGTCTGCACTTGCGTTTGGCGAAGGATGGCTCCGGCACGTTGGTGGTCAACGCCTCCACGGTGCTGCATCTCAATCCCACTGCGGCGGAATACGCCTATCATCTCATCAAGGGCACTTCGCCGGAGGATGCCGCAAAGCAAATCGCCTCGCGCTATCGGATCAGCAAAGGGATGGCGCTGGAAGACTATAACGACTTCGCGGCGCGGATTCAAAGAATGGTGACGACGACCGATCTCGATCCCGAATCCTACCTCGACTTCGAGCGGGTTCCCCCGCATTCAGCGGATCTCTCCGCCCCGCTGCGCCTCGACTGCGCGCTGACCTATCGCCTCCCAGACGGTACACAAGCCGATTATGCCCCGACCAAACGCGTCGACCGTGAACTGACCACGGAGGAGTGGTCGATGATCTTGGATAAAGCCTGGCAATTTGGTATCCCGCATGTGACCTTCACCGGCGGCGAAGCGACTCTACGCGACGACTTGGTCGATCTCATTGCGCGCGCCGAGAAGAACGGCCAGGTCTGCGGATTGCTGACCGATGGCTTGAAACTTGCCGATAAGAATTATCTCGAGTCACTGCTCCAATCCGGACTCGATCACATTCTCTTTTTGCTCCAGCCCGATAATAACGACTCGTGGAAAGCGCTCGAAGTCATCATGCCGGAAGATATTTTTGTCACGGTGCATTTGACTGTGACAAAAGCTAACCTCTCAACCGTAATGCAGGCCTTGGAAAGACTTGCCCCGCTTGGCGTTCAATCGCTCTCACTTACATTTACCGATTCCCAATTACCAGTTTCCGAATTGCGGAACAAAGCTGCCAACCTGGGTTTAACTCTCAAACATGATTTACCCGTTCCCTATTCCGCGAATCATCCGGTTGCATTGGAAACTGCGGAAGATAATATTCCCAATGGCGCAGGAAAAGCATGGCTGTACGTCGAACCGGATGGCGATGTCCTGCCTGCACAAGGCATGGCAGATCAAATCCTTGGCAACCTCCTGCGTGACCCGTGGGATAAGATTTACAAGAAATAGGATGAGTGATGGTATCAGATATTTATACTGACTTATTAAGGTGGATGTATCGCGGCGGTCGCCCAAATCAATTAGCCAAAACAATGAATAAAGTCGGCGCGTTATTTAATTTGCTGGGCATACTTCCCAATTTCTCTGTTACCTTGGAAGTCGTGGGGAGAAGTTCAGGAAAGTTGATAAGTTTTCCCCTCGTACTGACGGTTATGAACGGGGAGAGATATTTAGTTTCCATGTTGGGGAAGGACGTAAATTGGATACGAAATGTCAAGGCCGCGGGTGGGAGGGCGACGCTCAAACATGGAGAGACCGAGCAAGTCCTGTTGGAAGAGGTGGAGGTCAGCCAGCGAGCGCCGATTCTGAAAGCTTACTTGCAAATTGCGCCCGGTGCGCGACCACACATTCCGGTTGATAAGGATGCGCCAATCGCTGAGTTCGAAAAAATCGTTGCGCAATATCCGGTCTTCAAAGTGAAGAAAGTGGATTAATCAATTTAATTGACTGATGTTACGTACCGTCCTGAAGGTTTGAGTGGAAAGTGAGCTGAATACGGGAACCTTCGAGACATTTTGCGTAACATGAATTATTTGATGAGGGTAAATTTCATACCCTGGCAGACTGCTGGTTTGGTTTAGGGGGACTTGATAAATTCATGGTATGCTTGCCAAAATTTTGGAACAACCATGCAAATCCGAAGAATATTATTTGGGATAGGTTCCATGCTTTTATGCACGCTGGCGGCTTGCTGCGTGGCAGGACTCGTCTATGCTTTCCTTCTTTTGCCCAAGATGAATCGCATGGCAAATGGTTCGATTGCAGAATCTGCAACCAGCACGCTTTCTGTTATTGCGCCTTCAACTAGTACATCTTCTACAATTCAAACTTCGCCCACATTGATTTCCTCGACACCGACGCCAGCTTATTGCCCCTCCAAAATGGCTGCCATCATGCGGGATAATCAGGGAAATGTCTATGGGCCGGATAACTCGACGGATAATTCAAGCTCTGACAATACTTTTTATAGTAACGATACGA
>JBJKOR010000093.1:0-2091 GCA_046707185.1 Anaerolineales bacterium
AGTGTGGACTTTGTGCTGGCTCTGCGACCAGAGAACGGCTCTTCCGCGCAAGACGATGGCGGAGTTTGGATCGCGCCAGTGATCTATCGTCCAAACCCGTGACTTTAGATGTCATTGCGAGGAGCGATGGTCGAGTAGCCCCGAACCCTGAAGGGGCGAGTGGCGTATCGAGACCGAGCGACGAAGCAATCTCATATTTTCATGCAATCATTTGTTTATAAATTACTGGAGATTGCCACGACCTGCTTCGCAGGCCTCGCAATGACATAAGGCCTTTGTGGATTGCACCGGTGATTTATCGGCAGTATCCGTAATTATCAAGCGAAAGAAGTTTAAGAAGAATGGAACCAACGAAATATCCTACGGCATATCCCGATGTCAACATCATCTTGAACAAGTTGCTAAAAAGCGCGCGTTCCATTCTGAAAGAGCATTTTATCGGTATGTACTTATATGGCTCGTTAGCAAGCGGCGACTTCAATCCAGAAACAAGCGACATTGACTTTGTCGTTGTTACAAAAGATGAACTTTCAGACGAGATGATTTCTAAATTGAAAGATATGCACATTAATCTCAAAGCAAGTGGCTGGAAATGGGCAAAGAAATTGGAAGGTTCTTATATCCCACAAAATGCACTTCGCCATTATGACCCAACAAATGCTCAACATCCTTCCATTGGCGTGGATTGGGAATTCGGCATTGGTCTCCATGGAAACGACTGGATTATTCAACGCCATATCTTGCGAGAGCAAGGAGTTATCGTAGCGGGACCAACTCCAGCAAACTTAATTGACCCAATCCAGCCAGAAGAAATACGGTGGGCTGTTTTAAAGACATTGCAGGAATGGTGGGCTCCAATGCTTGATAAGAATCTTAGCTTTCTGCAAAACAATGAGTATCAAGCTTATGCCATCCTGACTATGTGCCGTTCATTGTACACGCTAGAGCATGGAACAATTGCTTCAAAACCAATCTCGGCGTGTTGGGCACAAAAAGCTATTGACTCAAAGTGGAACGATCTAATTGAATGGGCTTTGAGATGGAATCATTCTGTACAACCGGATAAAAAGAATGAAACGATTGAATTCATTCAATACACCCTTGAGCATGGTAAAAACTATATTAGCAATGAGATATTGGAGAAACAATAAATGTCAACTCCTCAACCTCACTCTACCACTCTCCTCAAACCCGCCAAGCCGGTGGGCATCATCGGCTATGGCGCATACGTGCCGCGCGTCGGCAAAGGATAAATCCTTGCCTCAGTTCATGTAAGTCGGATCAATCCGACTCTGCATTATCAGCCTGAAAGGCTTCCATGTATTGAGCAGGGATTTTAATCCCGCTCACAAAAAGGTTAAATTTCATGACTGCTCCTCAACCTCACTCTACCACCCTCCTCAAACCCGCCAAGCCGGTGGGCATCATCGGCTACGGCGCGTACGTGCCGCGCTATCGAATTCCAGCGCGAGAAATTGCCCGCGTTTGGGCTGGCGGCAAAGGCGGACTGCCCATTAAAGAAAAAGCTGTCCCCGGTCTCGATGAAGATGTCATCACGATGTCCATCGAAGCCGCGCGCAACGCCATGAAGCGCGCCCAAATTGATCCGCAGGAATTGCGGGCGGTATGGGTCGGGTCGGAGTCGCATCCCTATGCGGTCAAACCCACTTCCACCTTGGTCGCCGAAGCGATTGGCGCAGTCCCCAACACGCAAGCCGCGGATTGGGAATTCGCCTGCAAAGCCGGCACAGAAGCATTGGTCGCCGCGATGGGATTGGTCGGCTCGGGCATGGCGCATTATGCGATGGCCATCGGCATGGACACCGCGCAAGGCAAACCCGGCGACGCGCTCGAATACACGGCGGGCGCGGGCGGCGGCGCGTACATCGTCGGCCCTGCGGAAGAATCGCTGGCGATCATCAACGCCTCGTATTCCTACGTCACCGACACGCCCGATTTCTGGCGGCGCGAAAATCAAAAAAATCCCGAACACGGTCTGCGCTTCACGGGCGAACGAGCCTACTTCAAACACATCCCCGAAGCCGCAACCCATATGATGCAAGCCATGGGCACGACCGCCAAGGACTAAAT
>JBJKOR010000094.1:0-2415 GCA_046707185.1 Anaerolineales bacterium
GCTGTAGCATACGCGACGCAGAGCTCTCTTCTGTTTGACTGGTGTTGGCAACATGAAATTCCTTTGAAATATTATGGTCGTCTTGATGACCAGATTGCTGTCAGCATTCCAATTCTGAGCAGTTTTCTAACAAGACGGTCTCCGAATTATACTTGTCGTCTTGTCCAACACCATCACGCGAAAGTCATCTGGTGGCGTGGAGTAGGCGTCTATATAGGATCGGCAAATTTAACTGACAGCGCGTGGCATACAAACGTAGAGGCAGGATGTTTCTTTCCTGAAGAAGAAATTTCTGATGAAATGGCGGGCGATATTCTGGACCTGTTTGGCACTCTTGAAAAACATTCCACGCCTCTAACGGAAGAGCTTTTCAAGAAGATGGAGAAACGAGCAAAAATACTTAATGATATTCGAGTTGATGATGCCAAACATTCAAAGACATTCTGGGAAAGTCCTAGCTTTACGAAATGGCACGGCCTTGTTCATACAGCAGCTAAATCCGCAACTGACAGAAAACGGGATGCTTTTCTCAAGGAATGGCATTCGACATTACAAGAAATCCGCAATATTGGTGCACAAATCAGCCAGCCCGAAAATCGTCCGACATGGGTAAGCGCATCAGCCCCTGCTGGCGCTCAAGCCGATCAATTCCTGCACGCCCATTATTATCAACGTACCTTCGATGGAAGAAAAGCAAACTACATGGCTTTTTTTGAAAAGAACAAAGTTCGAAAAGAGGAAGCCTTGGCAGAAGCCATCGCATGGTGGAAGCAGCTTCCTGAAGCGCCTTCGTCTGAAGAAGAGATGATTAATATCACGGCACCAGCCTTGCAAACTACTTTTTCAGAACACAACCTCACGTCGATGACATATGAGCAGTTTCGTGATGCTTGCATGAAAATCCATGCGATTAAAGATTATGCACGCCGAGTTCGAAACAAGGCTGTTGGGCTTCCAGATGATGGCACTCAATATACTATACCGGATAAAGTTGCCGCGCTTTCAAAACGGATTTGGAACGATCGCTCTTCGGGCAATCATCGGGTAACTGATGTAATCAGCTATGTTCTATATGGCGGGTCTAATGAGCAGCTTCCTGAACGGCTTTGGCAGGCCGTGGCTGACCCACAGTGGAAAATTGACGGTCTCGGTATTAGTGCTTTTGGTGAGTTGGTAGGCTGGGCTCTGCCGGATCGTTTTCCACCGCGAAATGGGCGCACATCGAAAGCATTAAAGTCACTTGGCTACGATGTCACAATCCATGTTGAATAACGTTTATGTGATTACAACCATGCGCTCGACATCGACTCGCCAAAGAGCGGCGAGTCAGCGCCGTGATGGCCCGCGCTTCGCGCGGCCCATTGCCCCGGGTGAGCGGCCGAACCGATGACTCGCGCGAAAGCAGCGCGAGCCATCAACCGGTTCGAGACGGACTTGGCCCCTGCGGGGCCAGCCGCTCACCCGGGGCATTGGTCCGAAGGAAATAAATATCGAGGTTACCTATGCTTGATGATTTATTGCAGAAACACTTAAATCCATTTATTGATATGGTCTGGAACTCCGCGCTGTTTTGGCGATCCCTGAGTCTGTGTTTTCTGTTGGCGATCGCCGGAGCCTTTCTTTTTCGGCAGCGCATCCTGGCTTTTATTCAAAAGAAAGAACATAGAGAACACGACGCCAAAATATTTGCAGCATCGGATGCTATTTTGAGTGAAGAGTTATTTTCAGAAATCATCCAATCATTACTAAACGATCATTCTTACTACTTCAAAGAATGGGGGCCAATGGCCGGCTTTATCAATTATTATTGCAAAGAAAGCAATCAATACTTGGATTCCAGTTTAAAGGATTCCTCCATTGAATTCGGAAAATCATTGAGTGCGTTGCTCAAGTTTTTGCAATACAACTTCTTTGTTTATCCCCCAAACCAACACGAAGATATGAGACTCTGCTTATACCCAGATTTAAATCCTGACAGGGGTGGCGGCGGCACCGCTGAGGACATGAAAAAATACGATAAATTTACCGTGGAGCTGGAGAACTTTGCGACCGATGCAAGAAATAAATATCGATCTTATCGCTCTTCAATCAAGCGGCGTCTTTACTTATAGACTCGACCTTCGCTGCATTATTGGTGTCGGAGCTTGTTTATGACAGTTGATTTCGATCGAATCAAGAACATTGCTCTCAAAGGCATCCGAAGAGCGACTGTCTTCCTCGGCTTAGGAGTAAACGCAGCTCGCAATAAGTCGTTTGCGGAGTATGATTTAGCGGATACCCACATCAAACTTCTTCCTGAAAAAGTCTCCACGCAAGAACTGCAGGACTTCAAGCTGCACTTTGAAAAATGGATTATATGGAACAGTCTTCGTGAACTAATTGAAAGCTTCGACATATTTCTTGACGCAATTCATC
>JBJKOR010000095.1:0-3406 GCA_046707185.1 Anaerolineales bacterium
CGCGATCTCGGCGAAGACAAATACCGTCCCGCGCCGCTGCTGCGGAAAATGGTGGACGCGGGATATTTGGGAAGAAAAAGTGGAAGAGGGTTCTATCAATATTAGCGATCAGCTATCAGCAGTCAGCATTCAGAAGCTGATGGTCGATTTACAATCAGGAGGAGATATGAAAGATTTCAAACAATTGAAGGTCTGGGAAAAGGCCCATCAATTAGCCTTATCCGTTTATAAAGCCACAGCTACATTTCTAAAAGAAGAGCTTTATGGATTGGCTTCACAAATCCGCCGAGCAAGTATGTCAATTCCTACAAATATCGCAGAAGGGTGCGGACGAAACACGGATGCTGAGCTTGCCCATTTCCTGCAAATTGCAATGGGATCAGCCAGCGAAACAGAATACGAACTTATTCTGGCTCACGATCTCGAGTTTCTAGCGAACGAACATTTCGAAACACTTCGAAGCCAAGTGGAGGAAGTAAAGAAAATGCTTGCGTCGCTCATCAAAACCATTCGCCGCTGACCGCTGAAAGCTGACAACTGACCGCTCATTATATCTGTTGCATTTTATTGAACATTGTCTTATCATCACACCGAAAACGTTTTATGGCTTGAACTTCAAAAGGAGAAGAACCATGTCGCATAAAACCTTATTCCAAATCTCGATTGTCGTCACCTTGCTAGCGGCGCTCTTAATGGTCCCGCTCAGCGCCAACGCGGGAGGCTACTGCGGCAGCACGTACACGGCGCAATCAGGTGACACACTCGGCTCCGTGTCCAGCATCTGCGGCGTCACCGTTTCTGATCTCTACAACGCCAATCCCAACACCAGCTATTTCCTGAGTGCGGGTCAAGTTTTGACGATTCCCATCGGCACGAATACCTACAAAAATACCAACGGTTATTACAACTACAACGGTTACAATGGCGCTCCTTACAACTACAATTATGCTCCAAACAACATCGGCCAAACCTACGTGGTTCAGGTTGGAGATACACTGTCAGGAATCGCGAGCCGCTTCGGGGTTGGTTTGAACGCTCTATGGTATGCAAATCCGACCCTCGTAAACACCGGCCTATATGCAGGACAGGTGCTCAACATCCCGTCCGCATCTTTGACGGCGCCCACGCCGGTTCCACCTCCCTGGTATGGAACTCAGCAACAAGCGCCGTGGTATGGAACTCAACAACAGCCGCCGTGGTATGGGTCGCAACAGCCTGCGCCGTGGTCCGGATACGGACAGTATCCTTATCGGCGGTGGTATGGCTACGTTCCGACTCCAACGCCAGTTCCAGTTCCGCTTTCAGCGGGAAAAGTGCCATCCAATGCGCCCACGGCGAACATCGAACTCGTCAATAGGGCGAACGGTCAGGTGTATGTATCGCTGCAAGGCACGGCCAGAAACGGAACGAATATCATTCGCGAGTATCCCGTCAGCGGGACAATCGATAAAACCATTCCCGCCGGTTATTACAACTATGTGGCCTGGGTTGGCGGACGGGAATTCAGCGGAGCGATCAACCTGCCCGGAGGCTCGAGTCACACTCTCATCTTCCACAGCAACGCAGTGGACGCGAAGTAAAAAACATCTGATAGCTTTCACAAATCGGCACTTGCGGTCTTGCAAGTGCCGATGCTTTATATCGTTATCACGAATGAACGTTACACAATCTAGTATACTTGTTGCATGAATGCATTGGCCCAATTCGAATCTCATCTCCCCCCCGCGGCACGCCGCTCAATCGATAAACTCAAAACCCCTTTCGACGTACAACAATTCCTGGAAAGCATGACATATAAAGGCGAAGTGCGCGACCGTTCGCCGCTGAATGTGATTCTCGATAAACAATGTCACTGCCTCGATGGCGGATTCTTAGGCGCGTTGCTGTTGTGGAAGTTAGGCTTCAAGCCGCTCGTCATCGACATCCGACCGGACCCCGGAGTAGACGACGATCACGTGCTGGCATTGTATCAATATGATGGCCATTGGGGCGCCGTGGCAAAAAGCAACTATATATTTCTGGGTTTCCGCGAAGCAGTTCATAAGAACTTACGCGAACTGGTCATGACATACTTTGCACACTATGCAAATATTCATGCCATCGTCTCTTTACGCGGCTACACGCGTCCATTCGACATTTCAAAATTCCCGCTCACCGATTGGACAGTGAACGAAGAGAATGCCAATAAAATCTATAAGAAGTTTTATACCTACAGACCAATCCCTGTCATTACGAAGAAAATGGCAAATCGCCTAAACCCCCTCACTGAACGTCAATACGCCGCGGAGACGCTTTTCACTGATTTGAATGAATCGTTTGGGAATCGTCCAGAATAATGCTTACCAGACCTGACATGTCTCCCCAAAACTCCGGCAAATCTGCATCCTCTTCCTAGCATGAACCTCGGTCAACAGCGGCGCGCCTTAAGACATGTCAGGTCTTTCCTTTTTTCCTGTATAATTGTTTCACCACACCCAAGGAGCCGACTATGGGGCGCATCGAAAAAAACGTCTTCATCAGTTACCGCCGCACAAAATTTTCAGGTGGAGGATATTTAATATGACTACTTTAAGAACACCTTATTATCAAAGAATTGAGAGAAATCTTCAACATAACAAAATTCAATTCTCAACATACTTGGACTATTTGGAAAACTCCAGTTTAGAACTCCAAAGCGCAAAGAATTATTTAAGCAGAATAATTGCATTTTTGCAATATCTTGACGAGGCGCAAATCAACATAGAAGATTTGTCTTCTATAGACCAAATCGAAACATATGCGAGAGAAAGAGATAAAGATTTAGATCCTCCATTTAAAGCCGCACTAAAAATTTTCTTATCCATAGCGCGCCAGACTGTAAATGTTCAAATTTCCGATCAAGAGATCGATAAAATTAATTTCAAGAGAGAAAAAACGAGACCTGCGTCTCCATTAACAATTCAAGAAATCATTAAGATAAGAAACAAGTTAAGAAAAAGCAATAGCTATCATTTATTGTTTGTCTTCGAGATATTTTTCATTCACGGTATTGAACTTGACCAGTTTCAACAAATCGAAAGGGAAGATTTTTCTCTTGGTGAAGACATTTTTCATTCCCCAGATGGCAACACAAGGATTTTAGGCAAGACACTCATTGAACTATTGACTATCCATGCCGATTTGCCTAAAGCAAAAGTTCGAGGAACAATCCAAGGGCACATTAGAAATATTGGGGATATGACAGGATTAACTGAAGGAGACAAGAGGGATAAACTGATTTACAGTGATATTATCACGACAAGAGATAAATATTTTATTTTGTGTCCTGAGTGCGAAGAAAAATACCCAAGCACAGAGGATTTTTGGGTTTTGCTAGAGCATCAATTTGATGAGTCGAAAACGCGATGGCTTTTATGCAAAAATTGTG
>JBJKOR010000096.1:0-2960 GCA_046707185.1 Anaerolineales bacterium
CGAATTGACGGTCGCAAAGTACCGGAGATGAACATGGATCAAAACGATATCCGAAAAGCAATTGAAAGCGGACGCACTGCTCTCGGCATCGAGTTCGGTTCGACGCGTATCAAAGCGGCATTGATCGGCGATGACCATGTGTTGATCGCATCCGGAAGTTACGAATGGGAAAACCGATACGAAGACGGCATTTGGACGTACAGTCTTGATGATATTTGGATGGGCTTGCAGGAAAGCTATCGAAATGTCAGTAACGAGGTTTTGCAGAAATATAATGTCGCGCTTAAAACTATTGGAGCCATCGGGTTCAGCGGCATGATGCACGGCTATATGGCGTTCGATAAGAATGGAAATTTGCTTATCCCGTTTCGCACATGGCGAAACACGATCACCGGACAAGCGGCGGAGAAGCTTACCGAATTATTCCAATTCAATATTCCACAGCGCTGGAGCATTGCGCATCTCTATCAGGCGATATTGAATAAAGAACCTCATGTTAAGGATATCAACCATCTAACCACGCTCGCAGGTTATGTCCATTGGAAACTGACGGGACAGAAAGTGTTGGGCATTGGCGAAGCTTCAGGCGTCTTTCCGATCGATAGCAAGATCAACAACTACGATGAACGGATGATCGGGCTATTCGATAAAAAGCTTGAGGCGGAAAACATCTCATGGAGACTTCAAGATATTCTGCCCAAAATTCTCGTCGCGGGAGATGCGGCGGGCGTTCTCACAGAAGACGGAGCGAAGCTGCTCGATCCTACAGGACAACTGCAGGCGGGCATTCCGTTGTGTCCGCCCGAGGGCGATGCAGGCACGGGGATGGTTGCCACCAACAGCGTCGCGGAACGAACCGGAAATGTTTCTGCGGGAACCTCCGTCTTTGCCATGCTCGTTTTGGAAAAAGCTTTGTCGAAGGTCTACCCAGAGATTGATATGGTCACAACGCCCACAGGCAAGCCGGTCGCCATGGTACATTGCAATACTTGTACATCCGATCTCAATGCCTGGGTCAATTTATTCCATGAATTCACCACGGCGCTTGGTGTGGATGTGAGCGAATCCAAGCTGTATGAAATGTTGTATCAAAAAGGTCTTATGGGTGATGAAGACGGAGGCGGACTTCTTGCTTACAATTATTTTTCAGGCGAGCCGATCACGCATCTCGAGGAAGGGCGTCCGCTTTTCATACGGACGCCTGAGAGCCGCTTCACGCTTGCGAACTTCATGCGTGTGCAATTGTTCTCGGCGCTTGGCACTTTGAAGATTGGAATGGATATTTTGTTTGAACAGGAGAAGGTGAAGATTGATCAGCTTCTCGGGCACGGTGGTTTCTTTAAAACGAAAGAAGTCGGCCAGAAAATGATGGCGGCCGCGATGAATGCCCCCGTTTCCGTGATGGAGACCGCGAGCGAGGGCGGCGCATGGGGCATTGCATTGCTTGCTTCTTATATGCTCAATAAGACAAGGAATGAATCTTTGGAAGATTATCTGTCCAATAAAGTTTTTGCAGGAGAAAATGTCAAGAAAGTTGCTCCTGATCTGAAGGATGTCCGTGGCTTTAGGATGTTCATGGAACGTTACAAAAAGGGACTTTCCGTTGAAAGAACTGCCGTGGATACACTGAGGTAATCAACATGTTGGAACGATTGAAAGAGCAAGTGTTTCAGGCAAATCTATTACTTCCAAAGCATAACCTTGTCACTTTCACTTGGGGCAATGTGTCAGGCATTGACCGGGAGCGCGGTTTCGTGGTGATTAAGCCTTCGGGCGTTCCATACGAGACAATGAAAGCTGACGACATGGTGGTCGTGGAATTGGAAACGGGAAAGGTTGTGGAGGGAGGGTTAGTCCCTTCTTCAGATACGCCGACACATATCGAATTGTATAAAGCATTCTCCAAAGTTGGCGGCGTTGTGCATACCCATAGCCGTTGGGCGACGAGCTTTGCCCAGGCGGGACGCGGCATCATGCCGCTGGGTACAACACATGCAGATTACTTCTATGGAGAAATCCCGTGTACCCGAAAAATGGCCAAAGCTGAAATCGAAGGCGATTATGAGAAGGAAACAGGTCTCGTGATCAAAGAGACTTTCCAGGGGAAGGACCCGGATTCCATTCCCGCTGTTCTTGTTCACAGCCACGGTCCGTTTGTGTGGGGCGCAGATCCTGCCGAAGCTGTCCATAATGCTGTGGTACTGGAGGAAGTTGCTTTCATGAACTTCCATACTTTGATGCTCGAGCCAGGCACCTCACCTGTGCAACAGCAGTTATTGGATAAACATTATTTGAGAAAACACGGCGTAAACGCCTATTATGGGCAGACTAAAAAGCCGTAAAAAGGAGAGCCATCATGATTGATCTTAAAGAATATGAAGTCTGGTTTGTAACGGGGAGTCAGCATTTGTATGGTCCTAAAACGTTGGAGAAAGTTGCCGAACATTCGAAAGAGATTGCAACGGCCTTGAGCGCGTCCGCGCATGTGCCTGTGAAGGTGATCTTCAAACCGGTGTTGACCACACCGGAGTCGATTCGGGAGCTGTGTTTGGAAGCCAACTCTGCAAGGAATTGCATCGGCCTGATTACGTGGATGCATACCTTCTCGCCGGCCAAAATGTGGATCGCAGGCTTGAACCTGCTCAAGAAGCCTTTCCTGCATTTGCACACGCAATACAACCGCGAGATTCCGTGGTCGAGCATTGATATGGACTTCATGAATTTGAATCAGTCGGCGCATGGCGACCGCGAGTTTGGTTTCATTGGAAGCCGCATGAGATTGAATCGCAAAGTGGTCGTCGGACACTGGGGCGATGACGAAGTGCAGAAGGAGATCGGCGTTTGGGTGCGCGCGGCGTGCGCCTGGGCGGACTGGCAAGGAGCGAAGATCGCCCGCTTTGGTGATAACATGCGCGATGTCGCGGTGACCGAGGGTGATAAGGTCGAAGCGCAGATTCGGC
>JBJKOR010000097.1:0-1410 GCA_046707185.1 Anaerolineales bacterium
AAACTTCCCTGGCGCGGTCACCCCGATCCGTACGCGGTGTGGGTTTCGGAGATCATGCTCCAACAAACACGCGTCGAAACGGTCATGCCATATTTCCAGAATTGGATGAAACGCTTTCCAACGATCGCGAGTTTGGCGAAAGCCTCCGAACAGGAAGTTTTGAATCTTTGGGAGGGGCTTGGTTATTATTCGCGTGCCCGAAATTTACATAAAGCTGCAAAGATCGTAGCCGAAGGATATGATGGGCAACTGCCGCGCGCTCCGGACGCGCTGCGCCGTTTGCCGGGCATCGGCAGGTATACCGTCGGCGCAATCGCCTCGATGGCCTTTGGCTTGGATGTACCAACCCTCGATGGTAATATCCGCCGCGTGTATGCACGCGTTTTCGATCTTCGTTTGCCTGTTGATTCTTCGGCCGGCGAAAAAGCTTTATGGAATTTGGCTGCCGAGCATTTACCAAAAGGCAAAGCTGGCGATTACAACCAGGCCCTGATGGATTTGGGCGCGACGATATGTCTACCTAAAAATCCATTGTGCAAGAGTTGTCCGCTGGGCAAAGTATGCGTTGCCTATTCGAAAGGGACCCAGGATCAACGCCCGGTCTTGAAGCCGAAGAAAAAAATCCCGCATTATATTCTCGCCGCGGCGGTTATCATGAAGAACGGACGCGTTCTACTGGCAAAGCGTCCGCTGAGTGGGTTGTTGGGCGGGATGTGGGAATTCCCAAATGGGCGCGTGGAGGGCGAACCGGCCAAAGGGTTGACCAAAGCCTTGAAGAAGAGTTACCCGCTCCAGGTCCGGAGAAAGAACGCCTTGGGAGTTATTCATCATGCGTATTCACATTTCAAAGTCACGGTTTATCCATTCCAATGTGAATTGATTTCGATCAAGAGAAGTAAAAGGCTAAAGTGGGCAAAATTGAAAGAATTGGAAGATTTTCCAATGGGGAAAGTAGATCGAGAAATCGCCAAAAATTGCTGTTCTGACAAAATTGAAATATAGGCTGACAATTTTGAAAAGCCGTCTCGGTAGTGATTCCATTTATACTTATTTCATCACCCAAAAGAAGAATAAGATGGCGGCAAAATCGATTCGAAGCGGAAAAGGCAGCGTTCAAATAACCATAGCTTGGATTGGCTTGATTGGCACAGTGGTCACTGTTATGGGGGGAATCATGGTGGCAGCTGTGAACAACTGGAAGGCTCCTTCGGTTGCCGTGCTCTCTCCAACCCAAGCTTCCACCCCCTCTATACTTTCCACTGGCGTTCCGCCGACGCAGATGCCATACGTTCAGCCAGCCCACGATTTTCCTGTTGCGGGTCAGGATTGGATGCACGGCTGCATCGGTCCGGCTTGGGATGTTTTTCCAACTGGATCATTTGCCCGCAGCTCGGATGGTTGCTTGCAACA
>JBJKOR010000098.1:0-3118 GCA_046707185.1 Anaerolineales bacterium
TTCTCGCCACAAGCCTTGACGTTCCCATCTATACTACGGTTTTCAGGGAACCCTTGAAGCTGCTTCAAGTAGCGGATTTAAAACGGGGTTTATCGCAATCGGATGATTCATATACTCTGCTCCTGAGGAAAACCCTTCAAGCGTTATCACATTCTTCATTTTCCGAAAAGGAAAAAGTGATCATTAAGCCTACGAATCTCGCGAACAATCTTCTTCCTGATTTGATCTCCATTTTGCCCTCCGCGAGATTTCTGTTGTTGCATGATGATTTAGAGCCTTTCATGATTTCAGTTCTCAAGCGTCCCGGAGAAAGTTCGGAGGGGATACAACACTTCCTCAACAGGTTTCTATTGGACAACTTGATTGACCCTCCCCCCTTGCTGGCCGAAACCAAAGACAAACTTCATTACCAGGCTGCATTGGCCTGGGCATTACAAAAGCGTTATTTGAACAACGTGATGGAAGGCGCGGCGGCATCCATTCGAACTATGGAAACGCCCAGGCTTCTGAGCAAACCGGAAAGTGCGATAGCCTCGATATCCGAATGGTTAGGTCTTGGCATGGATTCAAAGACCTTTTCAGATATTCTTTCCAGTCCGCTCTGGCACCGCAATGCGAAACACCCCGGTAAACCCTATGACCCCAAGCAACGCGCGCGCGAACAAAAAAGCTACAAACTCAAGCTCGCGCCTTTCATTGATGAAGCCACACGTTGGCTGACTCAAGAAATTGGACTCATGCCGGAACCCTTCCCCAAGCAGTTGAAGCTCGAGACATAAGCGGAGAGATAGTCCTATTTTCTATATTAGAAACAAATACTTACATCGTTCGTGATAAAATTTTCATGGATCTTCCTAACCACAGCAGTTGAATTGCTTCAATCTGGCCCTTGACACATGACCGCACCGCGATGAACCCCATGGATACACCCAAAGATTTGCCTTCCGCCGACTTGCCGGATCAGATCATGCTGTTACAGGCACATGCCGAGGATTTGATCCGCTCGAACAACCATGCGGACGCAGAAAAGCTATTTGAACAGATTCTGAAGGCAGCACCACGCAACATTACGGCCTTGAGATATCTTGCAGGCCGTGCCGTTGAACGCCGGGACCTTGGCACTGCTGAAAAATACATTAAAAAGGCGCTGCAAATCGCCCCCAGGCGACCGGAGCTGTACCAAAACCTTGCGATTGTACTGCGAGCCCAGGGGGAACTGGAAGAGGCGCTTTCCGCATACAACAACTCTTTGCGTCTGAATCTGCGGCAACCTCTATGCTGGATACAGCGCGGAGATGTCTTGCAAGCCATCGGCAGAAGCAAGGATGCAGTGGCATCATACTTCTATGCTGCCAAGATATCGGGCAATCTGGGAATTCTTGGCAATGCACATAAAGGCAACCCACAAGCACAAAAAATCATCGGCCGTGCAGCTCGGACGCTTATCATTGAACGCGAAAAGGCTATAGCCGCGGCGACTCAGGACATCCATCCGGCCGCTGGCAATGAAAATCTGGGACGTGCGGTAATGGCTGGACGCCATATCGCCCAAGCTGCACGACCCGCTTATTCCGATCCTTTGCAACGCCCCGCTTTTTGTTACTTTCCCGGGCTTGAAACCAAACCTTTTTATGAAAGGAATGAATTTCCTTTCTTAAGGAATATTGAAAGTTCTACGCAGACGATCCTCTCTGAATTGGAGGCTGTACTATCAGCCGGTCAAACGCTGGAACCATACGTCAAGATCGAAGCGGATAATCCGGCCCAATGGGGAACACTGAATTATTCCCCTCAATGGAGTGCTTATCATCTGTATAAAGACGGAAAACGTCTAGAGGAACATTGCGAGCAATGCCCGGAAACAACCAAAATAATAGAATCCCTTCCGCTCAGTGACATTCCGGACCAGGCGCCGGAAGTCTTTTTCTCGGTGCTTAAGCCGGGCACACATATACCACCACATTTCGGGATTGCCAACTACAAGTTGGCCGTTCACCTTCCGCTTATCGTACCGAATTCGTGCGCTATTCGCGTGGGAGACATAACCAGGAACTGGTCTCAGGGGAAGTGCCTGATATTCGACGACAGCTTCGAACACGAAGCGTGGAATCGCAGCGAAAGCATACGTGTCGTTCTTATTTTGGAAGTTTGGCACCCCAAGATCACGCCTGGTGAAAAATCCTATCTGAGCACTGCCATTCAAGCGCTTGCCGATTTCGAGCGCAGCATGGAAAGATTGCTTACCGGCACAAGGTAGTCAGCCAAACAAAGGATCGCACCCAATGAACCTGCATTCGTACTTTTCAATCCCGATCGCGCAAAAGAGGTTCGGCAATCTTGGCGACCTAAACCAAAGACTTCGGGAACAACTCCTTTTCTGGGAAAAGCAGGAACCACCGAGAATCAGCGCCCCCACCCCCGTCTCAAAGCATAAGGTGTACGAGTGCGATTTTGCGCTATTCCACAGGGAATCTCCAGCGATTACGGAAATTGCCAATATATGCCTTTCCAGCCTTGGAGAATTGGTCATGCGCATTAATAACTATACAGCGGACGATATGCGTAAACTGCGCATTTTTCACCACAGCTGGTATCACGTCACACGCTACGGAGGCTATACCGGATACCACAATCACCCAATGGCAAGCTGGTCCGGAGTCTATTGCGTTTCTCCCGGGGATAATCCGGAAAACAAAAAGGAAAACGGCGTATTAAAAATTTTCGACCCGAGAGGCGGCAGCAATACCTATCTTGATCCAGGCAATGCACGCATGAGATCGGAGTTTGCCTTCGGCAACATTCCGATCACATTCGAGGCTGGTGATCTGATCTTCTTTCCCTCCTACTTGTACCACGAGGTTACCCCGTTCTGGGGGCATGACGTGCGGATAACTATCGCGTTCAACGCCTGGATCAGAGCTGCCGGGGAAGCAATGGATGAGCCCGGCATCGATTTTTCTCGTTGAGAATTTACGATGGGAAATGACGCCCAACTACTCCTCGAGTCGGCTCGAGCCGATCTAGAAAGAGGCTTCACGGTTCGGGCGGGAACACGTTTTAGGCAAGCCGCAGATACAGGCGATTCAAACGCTGTTCTTGAATTGGCACAATGCATTCT
>JBJKOR010000099.1:0-7379 GCA_046707185.1 Anaerolineales bacterium
CCGCTCGAAAATCACTGGTAAGGGAAAAACTGGAGAAGGAGCGTGAGACAATTGATATTCTGCACTTCGCGTGCCACGGGTACTTTCATCCGTTTCAGGCCCTGAAATCGGGAATACTTATGGCCCCGGAGCCCGACCAACAGAAGCCGGCTGAATTTGAGACCACCTTATATGACTTACCTGTAAGCCGGTACTTGACCGCCGAGGAATTCTTTGGTATCGAGATGCATGCCGATCTGGTGACCTTGAGCGCGTGCGAGAGCGGCGTCAACCAGCTGAGACCAGGTGATGAGCTTTTCGGATTGATGCGCGCCTTGATTTATGCAGGGACACCATCAGTTGTTATGAGCCTATGGTCTGTGGATGAGATTTCCAGCAGTATGCTTATGCAAAGGTTCTACGAAGCCTTGAAGGACGGCAAGACAAAAGTGGAAGCCTTACAAACTGCCCAATTGGCTGTCAAAGAGATGACTGCTTCGGATGCTATATCGTACTGTGAACAGGCGGCAACCTTGTTGGAGCGAGCTGGTCAGGCTCAATATCATCGGCAAGTGCTCTTCGATATTGCGGAGCTTCGCTTTAGGGCGAGAGATTATGCTGTGGCCAAGGTTGATTATGAGAAATTGCGTGCCAGTGCAAAACCAGACAGTGGCGAATACCGTTCATTGGATGTGGCCATTACCCGGTGTAACATGAGGAAGAATAAAGAAGCAGGAAGCCCGGATTACGCCACTAAAGTATACAATCGTTTATTCCACTGGGCTCCCTTTGTGCTCGTTGGGGACTGGAAGTAGGAGGCAACTATGATCCCTACCGTTCGTGACCGTATGAACACCGACTTCGTCCAGTTGAGTCTCAATGATAGTCTGGTCAAAGCGCGAGCCGCGTTGAAGGGAAGAGATGATCTGCATGGGGTCATTCTAGGTGATGGCCATCCTATCACTATTGTGACACTCAACGATCTTGAAGGTGGACGAATTGAGTCACGAGCTCAACTGCTATCCGACTTGAAATCAAAATTACCTCCTGGCATTCTTACTGTGCCTGACAGGAAACTTGAAGATTTTGTCAACAATTATGCTTTTGTTGCGCTGGATGAAGGCGCGAATGGATCTATCGTAGTCGACCAGGATAAGGTAATTGGGATTCTGACAAAAAGGGCTATTGACAACTATCTTGCCCACGAATACGAGAGTCCCGTTCGCGTTATGGGCAATTATGGGTTAAGTGGCTCTATTACTACAGACCTCGTGGTCATACTCTGCGATGAGTTTGGCCATCGCAATGAATGGACATACTATCCTCGGAATTTTCCGGATTGTCAGGTCGAACAGCCATTTAAACATCCGTTATGGCATAAGGTTTGAGCTATGTTCAGCACCGTCCTAAAAGAAATTACCGATTATCTCGACCGACGATTTGTATTCACATTCCTCTTTCCAAGTTTGCTCTTCTGGGGCGGCCTCTTGGGTGTTTATACCTGGGAAAACGATCCTGTGACTCTCTGGGCGAACTGGGACGCACAGACCGCCACAGCAAAATGGATCCAAGTCGTTGTGGCATTAGCTTGGGTAACCTTCTTTGCACACTTGGTAGCTAATCAATTCACTTGGCTGACCCGGCAATTCGAAGGTTATTGGGATTGGATACCTTTCAGTATCGGAGAATGGTTAGCCCGTTTGCGAAAGAACCATTATGCTGGAGTATTGGATGCATTTGACAAGCAGAAAGATAGGCGAGGATATGAACATATATACTATGGCTATCCACTCCCGGATGAAAAAGAACATCTTATGCCGACTCGGCTCGGTAACATCTTGAAAAACTCTGAACTTTACTCCTTCCGACGTTACCGAGCAGATGCTGTCTTACTTTGGCCCCGGCTATATGCCATATTGCCGAAGGAATATGCTGACCAACTCAGCGATGCCAAAGCATCGTTGGATTTGATGTTGGTGCTCTCCGCGCTGAACGGTTTGTTTGCAATCGTGACTGGCGGCTATCTGTTGATCATTGGAAGTGTCTGGTGGTTTTTTCCTGTTTGTCTTCTGGGCGGGTTATATCTTTCCTGGCTTACTTACCTCAGTGCTTTGCAGGCTGCGATTCCTTACGCCCAGTTAATAAAGTCCGCTTTTGACCTTTACCGAGGAGACTTGCTGGATAAGTTGGGATATGAACACCCCAAGACACTTAGCGATGAAATCAAGCTCTGGGATAATCTATGCAAGTTGATCTACCGAGGTGGGGTAGAAGATGAATCCATCCTTCGATACCGCGACGCCTCAAGTAATCAGGAAAAGCCAACCCCTCCGTCCACAAATCAGGAATCATCATGACCCGAACCCACCCATCGTTCGCTGGATCATTTGACTGGCAAAAATGGATCGCTTTGATCTTACTGGGCTTGATAACCGTCGCAGGAACTTGGTATCTAATTAATCGGGCGTCTAATACAATTACCATTTCTGTGCCTGCCCACGATTTGCCAATGTATCACTTGATCACGGCCTCCGACCTGACAACGGCAGTTGTTCCTTCAGCAGAGTTGTCCTCTACTGCGCTACAATCGGATACTGACTTGGTCGATCACTACACCCGGAAACCACTTCCCGGTGGAAATGTTGTTCTTTCCACACAACTAATACCATCCACTGACGCGGCGCTAACCAAAGACACAACGGCCATCTCCATCCCAGCTACAGCAGCAATGACCTTCAACGGACAGTTGACCTCCGGCAATGTTATTATGGTCTGGGAAGTACCCGATGATAGCACCACATCCATTGCAAAACTTGTTTTAGATCAGGTGCTCGTATTGGATATATTGGCTGTGACGCCAGTGCCAACTGATAATACCGAAGGATTCCCATACGTTGTTATGCTAGCTGTGCCAGTAAATCACCAAGCTGACATCCTGAGTTCCGCGGCAAAGGGGTTACTGGCTTTTACACTTGATCCATAAAAAATTGGTTATAAATTCCAGGAAAATCGAGCCTTGGCGTTGCATCATGGGGAAAAATTTCAATGAACGAGGGACGAACATACCTGATTACAGAATACAATGAACGTCGAGTTCACTAAAGCTCAGACCACACTCTTGAGCGAATTGTGGCACGAACCCAATGAAACAGCGCGTCGCCAACTCCTCTCCTCACATTCGTCCGAAGTGAATGAAGCGTTCACGTTGTTAATTCACAGTTTGGCAAATGAGGCGGGCAACACTGCCGATTTCGCGACTGCCTGGGCGTGGATGGAAATCGGCAAACTCGTCGTGCAATACTTGAACGACCCGAAATTGGTCGCAAATCATCTATCGCAACAAGGAGCGCTCGATTTCAATCGGGGCATGCTCCATCAAGCGCTCGATGCGTGGGAGCGTGCCTTGCCATTGTGCGAACCGCTGGGCGCGAGTGAAGAATTGGCGGCGTGTCTGACAAATCTCGGCATTGGCTATCACCACACTGGCGCTTTGAGTCGTGCGAGCGAATGTCTCACTCGTGCCATCGAAATCTATCGACAAATTGGCAAGCCCGACGGCGAAATAGCCGCATTGAACGTGCAGGCAATGATCGTGTTTGAAGCAGGGGATAGCGACACCGCGCGGCAGCAACTTAAAGGGGCTTTGAACCTCGCGCGCACGCATCAGGATCGAAGGCACGAAGCGCAAATCCTCGGACAACTCGTCGTAGTCTACCGCCATCAATCGGACTCGTTGCGGGCAATTGAGTATCTCGAACGCGCATTGGCGCTGCAACAGGAATTGAACGATGAGCGTGGGGAGGCGAGTCAGTGGGACAATCTAGGCGTGGTGCGGCGCGATCTTGGTGTAACATCGCGTGCGCTAAGATGCTTTGAGCAAGCACGAGAAAAATTTCGGACACTGGGAGATCGGCGTGGCGAAGCGAGTGTGCTAAGCGATCTCGCAATCATATATCACGCTCAAGGCGAATATGACCGAGCATTGACGTTGCATCAACAGGCATTGGATATTGACCGTGAGGTGGGTTACCGTCCCGGCGAGGCATCCGACCTCGGAAATCTGGCTTTGGTTTACTGGGACCTAGAGCAATGGGACCGCGTGGCAGACAACCTGCAAGGCGCCATTACGATCCATCGCCAATTGGGAGATTTGCGCGGCGCCGCGAATGACCTGACACATTTTGGTTTGCTGGCGCGGCGACAAAAACGTTGGGACGAAGCAATCCAATCTCTGGAAGAAGCGCGTGCCCTACACCAACAGCTGGGCTTTCGACAAGGCGAATCGGGCGATTGGGGCAACTTGGGATTAGTGTATCAGGAGCGTGGTGAGTGGGATAAAGCGTTGGCGGCGAATGAGCAGGCACTGGCCATTGACCGCGCCATTGGTTATCGCCTAGGCGAAGCATCAGAACTGAATCGAATCGCCAATCTCAGGGTCGAGCGCGGAGAAATTGAGCGCGCCATTGGAATGCATACAGAAGCATTGAATATTGCGCGCCAATTGGTTAATCGCGATCTCGAATTGCGAATTCTGGCGAGTCGCGCCCAAGCCTATCGTCAAGCCCAAGCCTGGTCGCAGGCAGCGGCTGATTATCGTGCCGCAGCGGGATTGATCGAAACGGTGCGCGGTGGATTCAGCGACCCGCGCGACAAGATAGCCTTTATGTCAAATACGCGGTTGATCGTATTTGACCAGCTGGTGTTGCTCACAGCTCAACATTTAGAAAATGCAATAGAGGCATGGGAGTGGGTGGAACGCGCGAAGATGCGCACATTCGTGGATCAGTTAGGCAGCCGCGTGTCTATCCACCCGCGCGGTGCGCAGCCAGAATGGATTGAGCGTGAACAGCAACTCTCTGCCGATCTTGTGATGAATGAAATTACATTGCGCGCCACTCAATCCGAAGAGGAGCGGCGGCGTCTTTTGAATCTAGTAAATTCTCTCAATGCTGAGAATGTAAAGTTGTTAAGTTCTTTGGAAACTGTCGATCCCGATTACGTTTGGTTGCGACTGGGTAGGCCGATTGGGTTCAGACAACTATTAGATCTTCTGCGAATTTATTAGCGTGGCGCTTATGTCTCTCTTATTGTTGGAATGAGGAAATTGATACGCTCTAGGAATGGTCGGAATGTGGGTTTTCCTAAATTATTATGGCAGCGTGGTTGATGCTGCCTCGGCCAGGTGTTTGGCTTTCTTGTCTAGGTCAGAGTCAGAGACTGCCTAACTTCCTCAATTGAGGCATTCATTATTTCCCTGAACAATTGAGGTCGCTCTTGTTGCAGCAATGTTCTTAGCTCACTCAAATTCTTTCGGCTAACGTCAAGGGCTCGCGCGAGGTAAAGCGAAGACTGGACTTGTTTAATATCTTCTGTTGAGGAGTCGCGTTCAGCATTTGTTGTTATCGCTTGTTCCAGAATTCTAATTTCGTTTAACAACTTGAAGTAATCATCATATACTTCTAATCGGCCCATTGTTATCGTGCTTTCTGCTAACTGATCAAGTAAGTGGCGTGAGCGGCTTCGTTCGACGAATTCAAAGGTTTCGACGAGTCGATGAAGTTTGAATGCTACTTCCACTGTATTCCTGTACACAATTTGGTGACTCCCTATCAGGCTATGCCGCATTCCCTCACCAAGCGTTTGTGGATAGAACATGTCGATTTGCTCAACGGCTCTTTGATAATGGGCAAACGCCTCTATTAGGCGGCCATTCTCTTTACAGATACCTCCCCAGAACTGATTGACCTTACTTGCTTGGTGATATAGTTTAAGTTGACAAAATTTTTCCTCCGCAACCTCCAAGTGCGCAATTTGTGCATGTAGTTTGTCGGGCAATAGCAAAGCAAGTTGTATATGTGCCTGCGCAATTTGCTCCGGGAAGTTGGGAGATTTTGGAGACGTAAGTATTTCTTCGTAAAGTGAGATAGCTTGCTCGCGTTCACTGAGTTGAGCTAGCGTCATCTTAGCTTGGCACCAATCGGTCCAACGGTTCTTTCCAGAAAACCTTGCAATACTGGCTTGAAGGTTTTTGATCGCCTGTTGCCGATAAGGTTTAGGAGACGAGCCTGGAGATCGAGTCCATAACATTGCGTAGGCCTGGCCAAGACCCAACTGTGCTAGTGCGCACTCATAGTCAAACGAGTTACGGATAAAATTTGTCATCGCCTCATTGAAATTCTCGATTGAGCGAACCAAGCGCGCCTCGTTTTCTCGATCATTCTCGATTTCATCGAGAGATAAATAGCCCAGCTCCAAATTTAATAGGCCCCAAAGTTTGTCAGATTTTTGGGTTTGGAGTACGTCAAGAGCTTGGAGTAATAGGTGATTAGCCTCCTGATGGTTCCGGCTGGGGTCGCCCAATATCCGCAGCCTAAAGGCTCGCCCACGCCATAGCAGTAATTCTCCATAGAGCAAAGGATTATCTTTGGCTAATATAATCCTCACCCAATTTACGTCTGTATGAAAATAGCGGAGAGCACTTTGACTCAAGCTTAGGACCTTTTCAAAGTTCTCTGGCTGACCACCAATGACGCGATGAGAATATGCTTGTGCCAATTTAGACTGTATCAACAACCACTCAAGCGTGAAGCCATCCTCCGTGAAAACTTCACTCGCATCTTGGAGATGGGTAATGGCTGTTTCCAGATTCTCCGTTACGTCACCAATTGCTCGCTCCAGGTATACAATGCCAAGATTAAGGTGAACAGCAGCAGATATATTATTCCGAGTGGGCAATACCGATAATGCCTTAAGAAACAATGCTCGCGCATCTTCTAATGCCTTCTGCCGAGTTGGACCGATAGCTCGTTTATATACTTCTACTCCAGCTCGGAATAAGTCTGCTGCACTAGGAACCATCATTTGCAAAGTGTTATCAACCTAAATCGATATCAATCTTTTCGCGAACAATTTGTTGAAAGAATTTCTTCTTTTGTGGGGAGGGGGCAGCGTTTTTTAACAAATACAAACCTCGTAAAGCATCTGCCGGAGTCATTGTAAGAGAAAGCGGGCCAAAGAGCTGAGTTGTTTCTCTGTATTCGACGCCCAACGAATCCACAGCATCTTCTATGAAATTGAGTCTCCAAAGAGCATCTGCTGCCAGAATTCGAACAGACGCAGTTTGGTCTGCCAGACAATCTATCATCGATTCAATAACGCCAATTGCTTGCGATTCCACCTCACCTTGAATCAGGCTTTTGAGAACTGTCTCCTTCACTTTTGGATCAGGGTGAGCTAGATAACAAATTAAGTAACCAACTAAATCTGTCTGACTCTTTATCTTCTTGATTTCCGCTAATACATCTGGGTGTTTAATGGCAACGAAGGGCTGACCGTCTCCAAAGCCTCGCTTATTGCTTATGATCACATGGTCTTTATCAACCCGAACCATATCTCTGGAT
>JBJKOR010000100.1:0-4968 GCA_046707185.1 Anaerolineales bacterium
GATGATGAAGGATTTGGGTTCGCCCCCCTTTGCCATCATAGATATTTTCGAACGTGGTGGTCTGCTCGGATGATGCCGAAACAACTAGAATCCCATCCAAGGCTTTCATCGAAGTTGTTTCGCCTGCCGAAGTTACCACGCCAACGCGCATTCCCAACGCGCGTGCCGTCAGTGCGGAGAACGTTGCTGTTCCGCCCAAACGCAGACCATTCGGCGTGAGGTCCTGAGTAACGTGACCTATCACGAGATAATCTACAGGCAGAAGAGAAACGGGAACAAGCATATACAGATTATAAACGAGGAAACAAAAAGGGCGGCCCTTCAAGGTCGCCCTTTGTAATCTATTCTTTCGGCAAGATCGTGATCTTGCGATGCGGCTCTTCGCCGGAGCTTTGCGTGGTCACCGCCGGATGATCGCGCAGCTCCATGTGGATGATGCGCCGTTCGGCGGCGGGCATGGGTTCGAGCGTGAGCCTGCGCCCGGTCTTGATGACCTGCTCCGCCATACGCCGCGCCAACTGGCGCAATTGACGCTCACGCCGGTCGCGATGTCCTTCAATATCCACCACCAAATAAATAAACTGCTGGGTTGCCTTACCGACCATCAGCGAAGCGACATATTGAAAGGCATTCAACGTTTCACCGCGATGCCCGATCAACACACCCAAATCATTGCCGCGAATATCCACCATGATCGGCCGGCGGTCGTCGCGCGCCTCGCCATAATGAGCGGATACCTGCGCCTCCATCCCCATCTGATAAAGCAGTTTGGAAACGGTCGATTCCGTCTGATCGAGGATCGCGTCATGAAGACCAGGTATTCCCTCGGTTTGATTGGCCGCAGGCGCCAACTCTTTCTGCGGAGTCTTGGGCGCCGCTTCGACTTTCTCTTCGCCCACAGCGCGGCGGCTCGGGGCTGCGGCTGGAGCGGGTTTCTCGACTTTCGGCTCACGCTTCCTCTCAGGCTTTTCCGCAGGCGCCGCCCTTGCGGATTCAGCACCGGTTGGCGGATTGACGGTCAGCCGGACGCGCACTTGGCGTCCGCCCAACCCGAACAACCCCTTGTTGCCCGAATCCAGCACCTCCACGCTGACAGCGTCCGCAGGCAGGCCGAGTTGGGCCAACCCCTGTGCAAGCGCCTCTTCCACAGTCGGAGCAATAATCTCTAACGTAGTTCGTTCATTCATCGTCAAACTCCCTCATCCTTCTATTACTTACCACTCTTGGCGCCAGATGGAGCCGGTTTTCCACCGCCCGGCAAAAGGTTGCGCCAGTTGACACGGCCCATCATCGCATATTGAACAATTCCCAACACATTGCTGGCAACAAAATAGACCGCCAAACCGGAGGCATAATTCAGCACCAGCCAGCCGAGAAACAACGGCATATAGATGGTCATCATGTTGTTCATCGTTGAGGCCTGATCACCGGGGGCCCCGGTAGGCGGAAGGGTCAATTTGGTCTGCAGGTAGGTTGTTACGGCGACAATGATCGCCAGTGTTGGAAAGCCATATGGCAGGAAGGAAATCGTAAATCCGTTGGGGAAGGGTATTCCTTCCGGGCGGCCAAGGTCCATCCACAGGAAATGGCTGTTGAGCGGGATGATACCCGCGGCGTTCATGAACGGATAAATACTGCGCGCCAATTGGAGCAACGTGAGCGGCGTGGCCGCCAATACACGCATGATACTGTCGTACAGGCCAATGATGATTGGGAACTGAATAAGCGTGGGCAGACACGAGGCAAACGGGCTGATGCCGCGCTCCTTATAGATGCGCATTTGCTCCTGCGCAAGTTTTTCCTTGTCTTTGGCATACTTCTTTTGAATACCCTGCCACTCTTTATCGCTCTGCAGATCCTGCATCACTTTCGCGCTTTTCAATTGCTGACCTGTTAGCGGCCAGGTGACGGCGCGAATTAGAACCGTCAAGACAATTATCGCCAGACCAAAGTTATGGCCCATGAGGTTATAGATCCACAACAGGATATTGGTAAACGGGTTAAGGATAATGGCATCCCACCAAAAGGTCATAGATACTCCTTTTTATTTGCCGTCAAAGTGCCACGGCAACATGCTGCCGTCTTTTTCGTTGACTGCATACAATAAATATTTGGCGCCAAGTGGGGCAACGAGGACAAGATCACCGGACGCAACCGGCGCCGTATAGATCTTCCCGCCGATGGAAGTAGACCAGGCCACTTTCCCATTGTGATCAAGCGAATACACAAAGCCCGACTCCGTCGCGACGATCACGCCGTTCGTTGTCAAAAGTGGACTGCCGGTAATCGGCCCATCGGGCGTAACGTTCGACCAGGTATCCTGACCATTCGATGCGTTCAACGAATATACTTGTCCATTAATATCGGCAACGAACACATTGGAAAGACTGACGGATGGCTCGCTCCACACCCAGGCATTCGTCTTTGCCGTCCAGCGGACCGAGCCGTCCGCCGCATTGATTGCAAAAACCTTCGAACCAAACGAACCGACATACAACGTCGATTTATCGGTGCTCAAGGCAGGAGAGTCAGCCGCGGAACCGCCCAAATCAACTTTCCAAACCACCTCGTGCGATTGCGGATCAATGGCATAAAGGAAATGATCCAGCGAAGTTTGGAAGATCAATTTACCATCTGTCACCGGTGCGCCCCACAGCGGCTGACCTATGGATAACGACCAAGCCAATTGACCGGTTGCAAGTTTAAGTGCATACAACGTACCGTCATTGTTGGGCGCATACAACATATCATTGACGACCAGCGGCGCAGCGATCCAACGATCCTTTCCCCCGCTGAAAACCCATTTCTGCTGCCCGTTAGCCGGGTCGAGACTGTACAATCCCTGATCCGTGCCGATGCTTCCAACGATCAATTGGCCATCAGGCGTGAGGAGCGGCGAGGAATAGAACTCGCCATTGCTCACGGAATACTGCCATACTTTCGAACCATCGCTCAAACGCACGGCATACACGTCTTGCCCGTTTTCAAGATAGGCATTTTTCGTGTCTGCGGCCAAGCCGGGCCAGCTCGTTCCACGGATGGCGGCGCTGGAACACGCGCTCATCAGGATCGCACCAAGTAAAACAAAAGAAATCAACGTCAGACGTTTCATCGAAAAGAATCAAACTCCTTACACAACGGGGTCGTATCCCCCGGGATTGAACGGATTACAACGCAGGACACGCCAAGTTGCCATGACTGAGCCTTTCAGCGCGCCGTATTTGTAAATGGCCTGATATCCATAATGCGAACACGATGGATAGAAACGACAGGTTCCTTCAGGCAGGCCATGAGAGAGGGTCATTTGATACAAACGAATCAGCGCGAGCAAAACGAGGCGCGGCCAATTACGCGGCGCACGCCGCAGGTCGCGCAAACGCGGTTCGTTGGGATAGTCATTTGGCAAATAGAATTCAGACTGCATCAGAATCGGAGATCAATTTGGCGCGGCGGAAAACATTCAGCAGAGCCTGGCGGGTGTCGGCAAGGGTGGAGGAGACCAGCGCGGGGCGGGCAATCAAGAGCAAGTCCCAGCCGGAAGCGAGGGAGGGGAGCAATGGTCGCACCGCTTCGCGCAGGAGACGTTTGGCTCGATTCCGTTTAACAGCCGTCCCCACAGTCCGGCCCGCGGCAACGCCCACACGCAGGCCCATTTCCTCATTCGTTTGTGCAACGAGCACAATAAGCGGGTGGGCATAAGACTTGCCAGACTGCCGCACCCGCTTGAAGTCCTGTGACCGGGTTAGGCGGAATTTTCGCTGCACCGGCACCTCGAGCATCTATGCACGTTCTAAAGTCTACCAACGCGTCCGCTTTACATGCTCGTTGGCGCTGACGGTTAATTTATAACGTCCGCGCAGGCGCCTGCGTTTGAGCACCGCTCGTCCATCGGCGGTTGCCATGCGCGCCCGGAAACCGTGCACGCGCACGCGTCGTCGGATCTTGGGTTGATACGTTCGCTTCGTCATTACCTACTTCCTCATTCCATTTAAAAGATAATTGCATTTCCCGTTCCATTGGGAATCCGCAGTCAGCTTAATTTAACTGGCAGGGTATTATACCGTAAGGCCTGAGATTCGGTCAAAGGTCAACCGTTATCCCTTTTCTTCGGTTCGCGCATGGGATAAACGGGATGTGCCAGCAATTCAGCCAATTTCCTTGCACCTTCCGTGCTGGCCACCGCAATGATTTCATCATTGGCTTGGAACACCGAATCGCCGCGCGGCAGAGTCATCTTGCCATCCCGAATGATCGCCGCGATCACACAATGCTCCGCCAAGTCCAAATCCTTGAGCGCCTGGCCGATCGCTTTTGCACCCGTCGGAATCTTTTCCTCCACCACCGAGTAACTGCCGCGGCGAATCTTGAAGAGTGTCATCATATCGCCGAGCGACATTTCCTCCACCACCAGCCGCGCCAAAATGTCCGCTTGATTCAGGGCAATATCCACGCCCATGTCACTCGTGAAAAGCCAGGCGTTCCTCGGATTGTTAATCCTTGCAATCACGCGCGGCACGCTGAATTCGAATCGCGCCAGCGATGTCACCACCAAATTGGTATCATCGGCATCCGTGACCGCCGCCAATACATGAGCAGTGGAAATATCCGCCTGTTCGAGGGTCAGCGGTGAACTTCCATCAGCGATCATGATCGAATCGACGGGGACTTCCCTTTTGAGTTTCTCCAATAAGGCAGGACGCCCCTCGATAACCTTCACGCGATGTCCCGCGTCCAGTAATAAATGCGCCAGATAGGAGCCGGTGCTTCCACCGCCGACAATGATTACATACATGGCTACCTCCGCTCCAGTCCCAACATCTCTTCGAGGCGATTCATCGCCGAAGACAATACGGCCAAATGGATGAGGTCGCCTTCCTTGAATTCCGTTCCATGAACGGGAAGAAAGGCCTGATCGTTGCGTGTGATGGAGATCACTGCGATCTCACCCGGAACCGATAACTGCGCGAC
>JBJKOR010000101.1:0-1700 GCA_046707185.1 Anaerolineales bacterium
GGTGTGGATTGGATCACGTTCACCAGTCCATCCACCGTTCAGAACTTTGTTGAAATCGTTCGCCAGCAGAAAATGAATCCGTTTCAATTGACGAATAATCCAAAAATTGCGTGCATTGGACCGATTACCGAAAAGGCAGCGAACGCAGAAGGTTTTGTTGTTGATTTAGTCGCAGAACAATACACAACGGAAGGACTCGTCGACGCATTGTTGAATGCGTAGTTTTGGAGGAAGTATGGCTGTGCACGAAATTGAAAAACGCAAAACGCAAAATGCAAAACGCAAAACGCAAAACGCCATTCGTCCACGACGCTTGCGCGCTACGCCCGCATTACGCGCGATGGTACGTGAAACGGAACTCAACGCGCGCGATTTTATTTATCCGCTGTTCGTGCGGCATGGAACGGGAAGAAGCGAGATCCGCTCGATGCCGGGCGTATATCAGATGTCGGTGGATGAAACGGTTCGTGAAGCGGAAGCCGCAATGAAATCCGGAGTGAACGCCGTAATCTTATTCGGCATTCCGGCGGAGAAGGACCCAATCGGCCTGGAAAATTTTTCCGACAACGGAATCGTTCAACAAGCCATTCGCGCCATCAAAAAAGAAACTCCGGAAATGGTGGTCGTGACCGATGTCTGTTTGTGCGAATATACCGATCACGGGCATTGCGGCATTTTGAACACCGGCGAACATTATCACGAGCATTTGCCCGAAGGTTATGTGCTCAACGATGAAACACTCGAGGTGCTGGCAAAGGTCGCGGTCTCGCACGCCGAATGCGGCGCGGACATCATCGCGCCATCGGGAATGATGGACGGAATGGTTGCGGCAATTCGCGGCGCCTTGGATAAAAATGGATTCGAAAACATACCGATTTTGTCTTACGCGGTGAAGTATGCCTCATCGTTTTACGGACCGTTTCGCGACGCCGCGGAAGGCGCGCCGAAATTTGGTGATCGCAAATCACATCAGATGGATCCTGCGAATGTGCGCGAGGCCTTGCGCGAAGCCGCGCTCGATATAGATGAAGGCGCGGATATGTTGATGGTAAAGCCCGCACTGGCCTATCTCGATGTGATCCGCGTCGTGAAAGACGTGTTCCCCGAACTGCCGACGGCCGCCTATAACGTCAGCGGAGAATATGCAATGATCAAAGCCGCCGCGCAAAATGGCTGGATCGATGAGACGAAGGCAACGCTCGAAACTTTGACTTCGATCAAGCGCGCAGGCGCAGATGTGATTATCACCTACCATGCGCTCGACGCGGCGAAGTGGTTGGGATAATACCAAGCAGATGTATCTTTCATCGAGACATCGACCTTCGAGAAGCCCATGAACATCACTAAATCTATTTCACTTTTTGAAGAAGCACAACGATTATTGCCCGGCGGCGTGGACTCACCTGTGCGCGCCTTTCGCGCCGTTGGCGGACAACCGCTCTTTATAGATCACGGCGAGGGGCCATATTTATTCGATGTGGACGGCAACCGTTATATTGATTATGTCCTTTCATGGGGGCCGCTGATCACAGGACACGCACATCCAAATGTAATTCAAGCAATCCGAGAAGTTGCAACCAAAGGAACATCTTATGGTGCGCCGAGTCCACTCGAAATTGAATTGGCAAAACGAATCATGAACTTCATGCCAAATATCGAAATGCTTCGCTTCGTTAATTCTGGCACCGAAGCGACGATGT
>JBJKOR010000102.1:0-5244 GCA_046707185.1 Anaerolineales bacterium
GAGGATGTTCCGGCCGTTGCTCAGTTGGATCGCATGTCTTTCAGCCTGTCCTGGCCGGAGCACGCCTTCTATTATGAAGTAAAAGATAATAACGCCGCGCGCTGCTTTGTCGCTGAGACGGAGGAACAAAAAATCATTGGAATGGTCGTATCGTGGGTGATCGTGGACGAACTGCATATTGCCACCCTGGCCGTTCATCCTGAGTACCGCCGCCAGGGAATCGGCGAGCGGATTTTAATGGAAGCGCTTCAAGATGGGTACAAGGCCGGGACGCGGAATGCACTGCTCGAGGTCCGCGCGAGAAACGAGGCTGCGCAGAATCTCTATCGCAAGTTTGGGTTCGAAGCGGTGGGCCGCCGTCCGAAATATTATAAGGATAATGGTGAGGATGCCATCTTGATGAGCCTGGATAATCTGGAGTCGATATGAGCCAAATCTTAAACACAAGGAACGCAACATACACGAAGGAAAAGGATTTAATACCTTTGTGTCCATTGTGTTTAGAATCCAAATAATTTTTGAGAGAGATGAAATGAGCGCCGAAGAAGTTTTATTGCAAGTTGCAAAGGAAGTTGCTGTGTGCGAGAAATGCGCGTTGTATCATTCGCGCAAGAAATCGGTGCCGGGTGAGGGACCCGCAAATTCCGAGATCATGTGCATCGGCGAAGGTCCCGGTTTTTATGAAAATGAACAGGGACGTCCGTTTGTGGGCGCATCGGGACAGTTTCTCGATCAACTCCTCGCCCAAGCCGGACTTAAACGGACCGATGTTTTTATCGGCAACGTGGTCAAGTGCCGGCCGCCCGGCAACCGCGATCCTCAGCCGGAGGAATTGGCCGCGTGTGATACTTATCTCGAACGCCAAATCAAAGCCATCAATCCGAGCATCATCATTACGCTTGGACGTTATTCCATGGGCAAGTTCATGCCCGGGGCAAAGATCAGCTCGGTGCATGGACAAATGCGGAGAATTGGCGACCGATATGTAATCGCCATGTTCCATCCGGCGGCGGCGCTGCATCAGGCTTCGTTGAAACCGGCGATCCTGGCAGATTTTGCCAAGCTGCCTGAACTACTCGAGCAGGCACGCAAAGGATTGGGCCGCGTTGTGCCGGATGCAAAAGAAGAACCACCTAGGGACGAACCGAAGCAATTGAGTTTATTTTAGATTTGTCGTTGCGACTCGGCAATCTCATTGCACATTCCAATGGAGGACGAATGTCAACCAAAGAAATTCTCATCAAAAAGCTTCAAGATAAAACTGCAAGGATCGGAATCCTCGGCATGGGATACGTGGGCATGCCGCTGGCCGTTGTGTTTGCGAATGCAGGCTTCAACGTGTTGGGAATCGACCCCGATCAGCGCAAAACCGATGCGTTTAATAAAGGCATTTCATACATTCAGGACGTTCCAACGGAAACCATGCTGCGCTTGCATAAAGCTGGCAAGCTCAATATGACTACCGACTTTGATGCGCTGAAAGAGTTGGATGCTGTCAGCATTTGCGTGCCGACGCCGCTGCGCCACACCGGCGACCCGGATATGTCGTTCATCAATTCGGCAGTGGAACAACTTGAGAAATATGTTCACAAGGGAATGGTCATTGTGTTGGAATCGACGACCTATCCGCGCACGACGCGCGAACTTGTGCTTCCGAAATTGACGGAAGGATCCGGACTGAAAGTGGGCGAGGACATCTTTATCTGTTTCTCGCCTGAACGCGTCGACCCCGGACGCCGGGATTGGACCACGTTGAATACGCCGAAAGTCATTGGCGGGATCACGCCCGCCTGTACCGAAGTCGCCAGTGCGTGGTACGGCAGTGCGATGGAAACCATCGTACCGGTCTCGTCGGCGGAAGCCGCGGAGATGGCAAAACTGCTGGAGAACACTTTCCGCATGATCAACATCGGTCTCGTCAACGAACTGGCGATCATGTGCGAGCGTCTCGGCGTGGATGTGTGGGAAGTCATCGATGCGGCGGGGACCAAACCGTTTGGTTTCATGAAGTTTACGCCGGGCCCCGGTCTGGGCGGACATTGCATCCCGATCGATCCGTTGTATTTATCCTGGAAGATGAAAGAGATGAACTACAACGCGCGCTTCATCGAACTGGCATCCGAGATCAACTCCAACATGCCGCGCTATGTGGTAAGCCGCGTGCTGGATGCGATGAATGATCGCGGCATGGTCCTGAAGGGAAGCAAAGTGCTGGTTTTGGGTGCGGCCTATAAACCTGACATCGATGACGTGCGCGAGTCGCCCGCACTGGATGTGATCGCCCTGCTCAAGAAGAAGGGCGCAGACGTTTCATATCACGATCCGTATGTTCCGCAGATTCACCATGAGAAGGAAGGCTGGAAAATGGACAGCGTGAAAGACGCCATGCAAGCCGTCAAGGGTGCAGACGCGGTGGTGATCGTCACCAACCATAAAGCCTACGATTACCAAGCCATCCTCGACTCGGCAAGGTTCATCTTCGATGCCCGCAACGCGATGAGCAAGGTCACAAAAGATAATCCAAAGGTAGTACGTCTTTAGGAGCGGTTAGCGTTCAGCCTTCAGCTTATAAAGCAAATGCTGAAAGCTGATCGCTGAAAGCTGAGAGCTGAAAGCTGATATTATGGCAAATTACTTGGTTACTGGCGCAGCCGGATTCATCGGAGCGCGCACATCCGAAATGTTGATCGAAGAGGGGCACACCGTCGTCGGCGTGGACAATATGAACGACGCCTATGACCCGCGCATGAAAGAATATCGTCTTGGGCGTTTACAAAAAATGCGCGGCTTCACTTTCCATAAAGTGGATTTTGCGGAAAAGTCCGTCATCGATCATTTCAAAGGCGAGAAAATCGACGGTGTGATCAATCTGGCGGCGCGGGCAGGCGTGCGCTTCAGCGTGGAGAACCCGTGGGCGTTCCTGGAAAGCAACGTGATGGGAACGTTGAACATGCTGGAGTTATGCAAACAAAACGGGACAAAGAAATTCATCTTCGCCTCCACCTCCAGTATTTATGGAGAGAACCCTCCTTATCCGACGCCGGAAACTGCCTCGAGCAGTGAGCCGCTCCAACCCTACGCGGCCAGCAAAAAGGGCGCGGAGGCGTTATGCCATTCGTATCATCATTTGTATGATATCGATGTCAGCGTGCTGCGCTTCTTCACGGTGTACGGCCCCGCAGGCCGACCGGATTTGGCGCTGTTCCGCTTCGTGCAATGGATCAGCGAGGGCAGGCCGGTACGCGTCAACGGCACCGGAGAACAGTCACGCGGCTTTACCTATGTGGACGATATTGCACGCGGCACGATCCTGGCGCTCAAGCCGCTTGGATACGAAATCATCAACATCGGCGGACATGAAGTCATTACGATCAACGATCTTATCAAGCTGATCGAAGAATTGATGGGCAAAAAGGCAACCGTTCAATACGGCCCGCCCAATCTGGCGGATATGTTCGCCAATTGGGCGGATGTCTCGAAGGCGAAACAGCTTCTGGGCTGGGAGCCTAAAGTGGGACTGCGCGAGGGCGTGAAAAGGCACATTGATTGGTACACCGCCGAGAGGTCGTGGGCGAGCGAGATTCTGACTCCGTGATGCGCTGTCATAAAGAAAGCTCACATCGCCCTGAGCAGACACTGAGCGAGCGTAGTGAGACGAAGTGGAAGTCGAAGGGCAGGGCAATTTCTGTTTACGCTTCGACTACGGTCTCCGACCTCCGCTCACATCGTCCCGATGTCCTTCGCGAGCGCGATGCATCGGATGATCTAAAATAACAACTCTATGAATTCTTTGCGTCATCGCTTTGAGGCATGGCGCGCGGATCACATCCTGCGCCGCGTCGTTCGGAACAGCGGGTATTTATTCAGTTCCACCACCATTTCCTCGGCATTGGGCTTCGCACAGGGAATCCTCGTTGTGCGATTGCTCGGTATAAATGGCTATGGACTCGCCTCCGGCGCAATCATGTTGTTTGCCTCCAACGTGAACCGTTTGCTTTCGTTCCGCATGAGCGAAGTGATGGTGAAATATTTGGGCGAGGCGCTGACGGAAGGGAAGCACGAACGCGCCGCGGCAGTGGTCAAAGGCATCGGGTTGGTCGAAGCCGCTACTTCGGTCATTGCCTATTTGATTTTATTGGCGCTGACGCCGTGGGCGGCCAGAACATTTGCCAAAGACCCGGCTACTGCACCGTTGTTTGCGTTTTACGGACTCACGCTTCTCTCGAACCTGATCTTTGAAACCTCGACCGGTGTTTTGCAAGCCACCGACCGCTTCGACCGCGTGGCGCTTCTCAACTTGATTCAAAGCATCATCACCGCGGCAATCATCTTTGTGGATTTCCTGTTGAAGCGCGGCATCATGGATGTGTTGACCGCCTATCTGGTGGGCAAGACGTTTACCGGCGTTGCGGTGATCTATTTTGCCTTCATCGAATTGAACAAGATTCTCGGCAAAGGCTGGCATCGCGCTTCGCTACGGCAACTCACAGACTGGCGTTCGATTGGCGGGTTCGCCATCACCACCAACCTGAACGGCACGATCACGCTCTTTGTGCGCGATAATGCGCCGTTGTATCTCGCCGCGCTCGGAACCGTAACCGAAGTCGGTTATTTCAAACTCGCATTGACTTTGGTTAATATGGTGTCATTGCCCATCGAGCCGTTCATCTGGCCGACCTACGCCGAGCTGACGCGCAGCATTGCATCGAAACAGTGGCAGGAAACGAAGCGACTTTTGCGGCGCGTCAGCGCCATCGCCGGGAGCTGGACTCTGGCGGCAGGCGGCGGGTTGGTTGCTTTTGGCTGGTGGGTGCTGCCGTTTGTGTATGGTGCCGATGCGCGTCCTGCTTATTTTGCATTGGTCATTTTGCTGGTCGGTTATGGAATGGCAAATGTCTTCCATTGGAATCGCCCGCTGTTGCTGGCGTTCGGCATGCCGGGCTTTCCTGTGATGGCGATGGCCGTGGTCGGCGTGGTGGAGATCGCTCTGATCTTTTTGCTGGTGCCGCATTACGGCTATCTGGCTGAGTCGGCCATTGTGTCCGGATTCTTTGTGGCCGCCATTGGCTGGATCGTATGGCGCGGCTTGAACGTTCTGCATCAAAAGGAAATTTCGGCATGAAGGATTTGAACTGCAAAGACGCGAAGTCCGCAAAGATTTTTTAAAAGCCTTCGCGCCCTTTGCGTCTTGGCGGTTAATTCCTTTAACACTTTGAAAAGAGCATTTACTATGAAGATCGTTGC
>JBJKOR010000103.1:0-3140 GCA_046707185.1 Anaerolineales bacterium
TCCCAACCCGCGGCGTGCGCCCTCTCGATCCATTCGAGCGGATGCTGGACGCCGGAGAAGTTCGATTGGGCGGGAAAAGCAAACAGGTTATTTGCGCCCTTTTGTCCGCGCGCCAAATACCCGTCGAGGGACGAAGCGTCGACGCGCATGTCCGGCAGCGCCACCGGAATATACGTCACCTCGGCGCCGCGGGCATGCGCAAATTCCCGAATCCCATTGACCGAGTTGTGGTTATCGAACGTCAAGAGATAATGCCCGCCTTTTTCAAACGGATACGACTCGCCAACAAGCTTCAACGCGCCGCTGGCGTTGGCCGTAAAGATCACATCGTATTCTTCGCGGCTGGCGTTGAAAAACTTGAGCACGTATTCGCGCGCGTGCTCCAGCAATTGCGTGGCCTCCAAAGAGGTGGGGTTGGATGAATGCGGATTGCCAAAGACGTGCTCGTTCAATAGTTTGTGATGACGCTGCACTTGTGATTCGGCATATAACCCGCCGCCAGTGTAATCGAGATACACATGCTCGCCCACGTCGATGCGGGCATATTCGCTGGAACGCAAATCATCGATGGCGTACGTGGCAGGATACGAAGGATAGGCTCGTAGAAAATCTACAAATTCGGGATTTTGGTCCGGCATATAAACTCCTCCACCCGATTATAATTCCGCTTCTTTCCGGACTTGAAACGGATTCCGCTTTTAGAGCTGTTCGAACTGATCGACCTTCAACACAAAAACTGTGGCGCGTTTGAGTCCGGGGTTGACCGGCGGCGGACAGTGTTCACGTAAAATTTTTAAGGCCATCGGTACTTGTTCCTCATTGACACCGATCAATAAGGTTGCGCTGCCGCGCCGCAGGAAACCTCCAGTGGAGGCGATGAGCGTTACGCCGATTCCGGCCTGGGTCAAGGCTTGGAGCGCCGAGTCTCCATCCGTGTTGTGAAGGATGGCAATGATCAATCTCATTTGCTAAAACTCCTCGTAGGATTCCAAGTCGAACGTGAAGACCGTAGCACCGGCTACATTCACCGACGAGGCGGCTGGAAGTTTATCGCCAAGCGGCGCGGACAAAAAGTCCACGCGTTCGCGGCAGGCGCGGCGCAGAGTCTTGACCACCATCTCTTCATGGCCTTTGGGAAGTCCGATCAACAGCGTGACGTTGCGGCGATTGAGAAAACCGCCCGCGCTGGGCAGGTGATCCACCGGCATGCCGATATTGGTCAAGGCGCTGAGTGCGCTTTCCTCATCCTGCTTTTGAATCACCGCCGCCATCAACTTTGTGATGGGCACCGAGGCTTCTTTTCCGGCGCGCAGCAGTTCGGGCCACGGAATGTTTTCTTCTGTCAAGGCCGCATCCACTTCGCTGACCAGTTGTGAATAATTATCATCGGAGATGACACTGTCGCGCAGGAGTCCCACCAGTGCGGAACGCTGGGCGCGCAGCGCTTCACGATGCGCTGTATCCAATTCCTCAGCCTCGAAGGTCGGGTCGGATGTCATGATCTCTTTGACAGCATCCGCCAGCACGGTATTCTGCCGTTCGATCAGCGGCGAGAGTCGCTGCCAGGTATGCTCGGAAAGCAATCCCTGCTGGTTGAGCCTGCGCAGATAATCCTGCGCGGCGCGTCCGGCAACGAGGCGCGCGTGTCGGCGTTCGTATTCTTCCTGATAATGTGAGCGCTGAACGATCTTGAGTTTGTCCATCAGCCAGTCCGTGGAAAAACCCTGCACAAGCAGCGTGAACAACACCACGCCGAATGCCATGGCTTGCAAAGGCTCACGCGCGGCACCCAGAATGCTGTCCTGTGCGGGCAGGCTCAACGCCAGAGCCAGAACGATCGCGCCGCGCAATCCACCCCAATACAGGATGTGTTTCCATTTGCCGGGAATGTCACGCCCGAAAATCGAAAAGCCGTAGATGCTCACCGCACGCGCGATCAAAACGGCCAGGATCGCCCAGCCGATGGCGCGCCAATTGGCAAACAGGGTGGTCAGATTGATCGTGAGACCAATCAGCAAAAAGATGAACGAGTTGGCGAGAAATGCCACTGTTTCCCAAAAGTTGAAGACCACCACGCGCGTGGTCGGGGACATGCCGCGCGGTCCGACGTTTCCATTGACAATGCCTGCCGCCACCACGGCCAGCACGCCGCTGGCGTGGAAAGACTCAGCCACGAGATAGGCGCCAAACGCCAATATCGCGGTCAGCGTGGTTTCTACGAGTGGATCATCAATGCGCCCGATGAATTGAGAAACCAATAAACCCAAGACAATTCCAATTAATACCCCACCGCCGGCGATGGAAATAAATTGCACGATATTGTCGGCAAGAGCGAATTTGCCCTTATCTGCGATGACAATCATCATGTTGAACATCACGATGGCGGTTCCATCATTCAACAAGCTTTCGCCTTCGAGCAGCACTTGAAGTCGGCGCGGCGCGCCGAGTCGGCGGAACAACGCCACCACCGCCACCGGGTCTGTGGCCGAGACGAGTGCGCCGAAAACCAATGCAATCGACAAAGCAATTCCGGTTGCCTGTGCGACCAGCCATCCGACCATCAACGTCGTGATAATCACACCCGGAATTGCCAGTAACAGAATCAACCAGAAGTCGCGTCCCAGGTACTCGAGACGCATGTGAAATGCCGCTTCGAAAACCAACGGCGGGACAAGCAATGCCAAAATAAGCTGCGGCGAAATTTCGATTTGAAACGGCGGCAGGAACGTCAATGCCAAGCCGATCAATACCAGTCCCACCGTGTATGGCAATCGCAATCGGCGCGCAACTACGGATACTGCCGATGCAACCAGCAGCGCAAGGATAACGAATCGTTCAGCGAGAATGATCTCTTCACCGTTCATCGAGGCAAAGTATAAACGAAATTCTTACCGGCATTGTCAATTCACCGCGAAAGAGTGTCCCAAAACCAAGACACATGTCGCTGCGAGGATCGCGAAGCACGCCAAAGGTGCCACGACAGATTGGTTGTTGTTTCCGATCCAATGCACTCAATACAAAGTAGCAACTGCCTCATTCCCATGTTACGTGAACTGCTTTGGCGTTCCCAGGAATGCGCTCGTAGACATGTTCCAAAGGAATCTTCTGTGCAAGACAAGTGATAACCGCCAATGCTATTC
>JBJKOR010000104.1:0-1732 GCA_046707185.1 Anaerolineales bacterium
CGGACACCTCCCGCCGCGAAGTGGACGAGTTGACCGAGATCGCAAAATCGTTCGGAGCGAAAGGTTTGGCTACTTTAGCGGTGTCCGCTGAAGGTCTGAAAGGAAGCGCCGCGAAGTTCGTGAAACCGGAAGAATTCGAAGCCGTCAAATCCAAGGTCGGCGCGAAAGAAGGCGATCTGATTTTGTTCGCCGCGGATCAACGCGCGGTGGTCAATAAAGTCCTCGGCGGACTGCGGTTGGTCTTCCGCGATAAATTGAATCTCGCCGATAAAGACCTAATGGCATTTGCCTGGGTTCTGGATTTCCCGATGTTCGAATGGAACGAGGAAGAAAAGAAATGGGACGCCGCGCATCATCCGTTTACGATGCCGAAGATGGAAGACCTGCCAAAGTTCGAAACTAATCCCGCTGAGATTTTCTCAGACGCGTACGATATGGTTTGCAACGGTTTAGAAATGGCGTCCGGCTCGATCCGTATCCATCGCCGCGATATTCAGTTTAAAATATTCCAGTTGCTTGGATTAAAAGATGAGGAAATCCAAGTAAAATTTGGGCACATGCTGGATGCATTCGAATATGGCGCGCCGCCGCATGGAGGCATTGCGCCGGGTATCGATCGTCTCGTGATGTTGCTGGCGGACGAACAAAACATCCGCGAGGTGATTGCATTCCCGAAGAATTCTAGCGCACGCGATGTGATGGCCGATGCGCCGTCGGGCGTGGAACCAAGGCAATTGAAGGAATTGCATATAAAGATTGTTGAGAAATAATCCCGTTGGTCGAGTACCCCCAAATCCTTTTCGAGGAGCGTATCGAGGCCAACGTTTACATGAAGTAAAAAAATTCTTGAGGCGTTGTGGTCTCGGACCCTGAAAAGGCGCAGGGCGTTACGTCGGCGATGGTCAAGTGACCGAAGACCCGCCGCCTACTCGACCACCGAATCCGAGGAGAAAATTATGTCAATCATTCGCGCGGACGAAATTTCAAAATATGAAGGCCAGGAAGTCACCGTTCAAGGCTGGGTTTATAACCGCACGGATAAAGGCAAGTTATGCTTTTTACTGGTGCGCGATGGAACCGGCTTTGTTCAATGCGTAGCCTTCAAAGGCGATCTCGATGAAAAGCTTTTCGATCAATTGATACGCCTGCCGCAAGAGTCATCGGTAGTTGTCACCGGTCCGGTCCGCGCTGATAAACGCGCGCCCGGCATCCCCGGCGGATACGAGATCGGTGTGAAGCAAATCGAGATTGTGCAAAACGCGGATGCCGATTATCCGATGTCGCTCAAAGACCACGGCGTAGATTTCGCACTCGACAACCGTCACTTGTGGCTGCGCATGCAAAGTCAATGGGCGATTCTGCGCGTCCGTTCGACGGTCATGGCGGCGACGCGTGAATGGCTCGACCAGAATGGCTTCCTCGAAATGAGCACACCTATTCTTACGCCTGCCGCGGCGGAAGGCACAACGACTCTGTTCGAGACGGAATATTTCGATGAAGGCAAAGCCTATCTCGCACAGACCGGTCAACTGTATAACGAAGCAAATATTTTTTCGTTTGGAAAAGTCTATTGTTTTGGCCCGACTTTCCGCGCCGAGAAATCGAAGACACGTCGTCACTTGACCGAGTTCTGGATGCTCGAACCGGAAGTTGCATTTTGCGATCTCGACCAGTTAATGGAAATCGAAGAGCAGATGGTCACACACATTGTCCAGCGCGTGCTACGAGACCG
>JBJKOR010000105.1:0-1869 GCA_046707185.1 Anaerolineales bacterium
GTCGGAATGGCGTCTTCTTCCGGATACCAATTGCTTTGTGTAACTGCATACATGGCGCGCAAGGCGTCCGCGATAAGGTTGTCGCTAATATTCGAGTTGCCTTGTTCTTCGAGCAGTTGTTTTAGTAAAACGGCGGTCGACTCTTCTTCTGTATCGTCCCCGCGGCGGTGATAATATAGGTCGAGTAGTCCGCGGCGGCCGTGGAAAAAAGCGAACGGTTCGATATGCAGCCCGGCATCTTGTAATGCCTGAAGCAGGGCGGCATCCGCACGCTGATAGAATGGCGGCCACGGCTCTTTGTCATAAATGAGCGTATCGCCAAGATCGAAGAGTACCGCGCGGATGGACGAGATCATGAGGTAAGCCGTGGGTGTGTATAAAGATAAATTAAAACGGCGCCCACTGCGAGGGCGGGAAGAATGATCAGTCCGGCTTCAGGTCCGAATGCGCCGCCCGTCCAAAGGTCAGGGCCGGACACCTTGATATGTATCAACGGATAAATGCTCAATCCGCTCACCGGAAATCCGAAGACGACGCCTTCGAAGAAGTTCCAGCCAAGGTGAAGTCCCATCGAAAGCCAAAGCTGACCGGTGCGCACGTAGGCGTAAGCCAGGAAGATTCCTGCGAAGAAGATGCCCGCTGCGCTAACCCAGGTAGCGTTTGGGTTGCCGAGATGCAGCGCGCCAAAAATGATGGATGAGATAACGACCCCCCAAAATAGATTCAAACCGCTGGCAATGGTTTGCAGGTGGTAACCGCGCGCCAGGAGTTCCTCGTTGAAGGCGACCACAATAAATGCGACAAAATACAGCAGGGTTTGCGAAGCAACAACTTGAACCGGATCGATGCTCCAGGCGAACGATTCGAAGTGGAGCCAGCCAAGCGCTTGCATGGCGACGAATATCAAGCCCATCATCACGAAGGTGACGATGATGCCTGCCAAAATATCATACCCAACATGTTTATCGAATTTGAATCCAAGGCTGGCGAACGAGCGTTTGTCGAGAAAGCGGCGTGCGACGTAAATGGAGCCGGCAAATGCAATCAGTTCGGCCAATTCGCCGATCAACAAAATGGATGTTGGGTCCAATTTGCGTGGCATCAAATAAGTCGCAATTCCGATACCGATGCTGATGATAATCAATAGCAGGGTTTGAATCAATAATCTCCACCCGGCGCGCAAGCGCGGCTCGGAGGGGGAGATGAAAATCCTGGCGAGTAGTGAGCGTTTGACGGAAAGATTGGGTTGTGTGTTGGGTATCATATTTGATTTCTCACCTTATGTAGTGCGAAGCACTCTGTGCAGAAGGTTTTCGTTACGTTTTCGTGAAGTACTGATAATATAACAGGAAAACACCGTCTTTCTGGTTTGGATTCGGTGCGATGGCGTTTCTCTCCTTGGGCAGTGATGGCGTATGCCGCTCTGTGTGCAAACCAAAAGGCTTTGGAAGTTCTCACTCTTCCAAAGCCTTTATCTCAGAAAGCATTTTTCCAACTGGTGATTACCCACATCTTTGCATCAGGCTCCAGTGGCGCTCTTGCGTGGCGCCAACGCCCTGCGCCCTTTCAGGGTGGCGACACCGCCGTCCTTCGCGAAGCACTCCCGTGGAGGAGCGGCGGCGCAGCCGCTGCCGCCTGCAACCGGTGTTGTTATGCCCATTCTTCATCCAGCATGGCATAAATTAGACCTTATCACACTTTGATTTTTTAGGATGAAGAAAGAGGGGTATCCTTCTAGAGCAAGTGCAATAGCTTGAAGAAGGAGCCCCTCGTGAACAATTATGCCAGATATTGCGGAAAAGGAAGGGAGTTTGTGGCGTTGACAGGACTGACCCATAAAGAATTTAAGAAATTGGTGTCAGCGTTTGG
>JBJKOR010000106.1:0-3539 GCA_046707185.1 Anaerolineales bacterium
TATTCTTCGCCGAACTTTCCATCCAAATAATTTTCCTCGGCATGGATAACCGCGCTCGTGATCGTCCAGAAAAGGAAAGGCGATGCGAGCAGCCCCCACAAAGTCCCGGCCAGCAAGGTGAAACCGAGATAAATCATGAAGAACCCCAAATAGATCGGGTTGCGCGTGAAACGATATGGGCCGCCAGTCACCAGCGCGGACACAGAATGATGTGGGTCTGGCGACGTGTGCGCCTTTCTCATCTGAGAAATCGCAGAACCGCCGAGAATGAAACCGACAATCGTCATAACGCTACCAACGATACGCAGAATGAACGGCCAGGGTTCAGAGAAAGGGAGAATCCAATTTACGAGCAACGCTCCGAGCAAATAGCCGAGAAAGACCAGCGGTGGAGGCACTATTACTTGTGCGTGATCTAGATTTTGTTCTGTCATCATTACCTCTAAGAATTTTTGAATTTACGATATATCCGTTATTTTTTTACAGCGGTCATCAGAAAAACAGGAAAAGATTTTTCCTGGCCGTCTATATCTTTTTTGATCTCATAAGCGGTTGAAAAACTGACGTTTCCAAACCCTGCGGCTTCAACCCATGATCGTAACTCGCCGCGGTCAAAGCCTTTATGGACGTCGGTTGTCCCATCCGTGTGAAAAGAGCCATCTTCCTTATCAAGGTCTGCGATCAACAAATATCCTTTCTGCTCTAATAACGCGTGGAATTTTGGAATGATATTTTTTGCATCATGAATGTGGTGTAAAACCATCAGCGAGTAGGTTAATTGATAGCGCTCAGCAGGCAAAGGGTCACTCAACAAATCGAGGCGAACAGGATACATATTAGTTATGTTCGCCGCCGCGATCTTTTCATTCAGCACATCCAACATACCTTGTGAAGTGTCAGCCAGCGTGATCCGGCCCAGGTCAGATCGAAGCGCAAAACTTAATAAGCCGGTGCCGCAGCCGTATTCAAGCGCGTCCATCTCCGCCGAAAGCGGGACAGCCTTACGAATAGCCTCTGCCACGCTGCGGGCGCGTTCCACTTTCATTGGATCGTCATCCCAATCTTTGGCGCGTTCATCGAAGTTGGTCATATATTATTTCTTCCTCATATCACGAGATTGCCTCGCCGCCTTGATTTCGATACGCCGCTTTGCGGCTACTCAATCAGCGGCAACATCTCTAACTCCAATTCTCCAAAGTCTCTTTGACCTTTATCAAGAACCAATCTGCGGAGGCACCGTCCAGAATGCGATGATCAAAGACGAATGAAAGATATACCATTGGACGTATCGCAATCGCGTCGTCGATGACGACCACACGCTTTTGCATCGCGCCGACGCCGAGGATTCCGCACTGGGGCTGGTTGATGATCGGAAACGAGAACAGTGATTTGCTCACGCCGTGATTGGTCAGCGTGAATGTCCCGCCTTTGACTTCATCGGGTTGGAGTTTCTTACTGCGCGCCCGATTTGCCAAGTCATTAACACTGCGCGCCATCGCCAGCAAAGAAAGATTATCCGCATTCTTGATAACCGGCACAATCAATCCATCCCCTTGCCCTGAGCCTGTCGAAGGGTCGCCGAGCGAGGTTGCCATGCCGATGTTGATGGCTTTATGGACGAGAACGCCGTTCTCGGTCCACGAGGAATTGGTCATCGGATATGCTTTTAGCCCTGCGACAATTGCCATCATGAAATAAGCAGTTAATGTAAGGTTGATTCCATCGCGGGCAAATAAATCTGCATTTGCTTGTTGGTGTGCAAGCACTTTACTCATGTTTGCTTCCATCACCGTCAACACGTGCGGCGAGGTGTGCTTGCTCGTTACCATATGTTCTGCAATTTGCTTGCGGATGACTGTATGCTTGATGAGTTGGTCGCCTGTTATTGGTTGAAGGTTGACAGGTTGAAAAGTCGCAGGTTGTGATCTTTGACTTTCAACATAAGAAAGCACGTCATTCTTCGTGATTCGCCCGTTCAATCCCGTGCCTTGCACCTCGGATAAATTCACACCATGTTCTGCCGCGATCTTGGCAACGACGGGAGAAACGAATCCAATATCAGTTGACAGTGGACGATGGACGGTGGACGATGTCGCAGACTGAGTGCTGACTGCTGATTGCTGCGCTGGCTTGGCACTTGACACTCGAGAACTTGGAACATCCACACTTTCTCCCGGCTTGCCGATGAATGCCAATATCGCGCCGACTTTGGCGGGTACGCCTTCGGTGGCTACAATCTTCAAAACGGTACCCGATGTGGGCGCGGGAATTTCCGTATCCACTTTGTCGGTGTTAACTTCGAGCAGCGGATCCAACTCTTTGACCGTGTCGCCTTCCTGTTTAAGCCACTTCGTCACCGTGACTTCTTCTACGCCTTCGCCGAGCAATGGAACGAGGACTTTTGTTGCCATCTTACCTCCAGTTATCAGTTATTAGTGATCAGTTGTCGGTCATCGGTGTCGCGAAATATTCAGCGGACTCTTCGCGAAGAGTGCGAGGAGGTTCGCCGCAGAACATTTCTGCTTTGTCCATCATCCCACCCAACATGCGTCCAATCTCAAGACACTTATCCGTCAGTTGTGTGCTCGCATTTTGATCAGTATAGCCGCATTCCAAAGCAGTCTCGATCCAATGCTGGGTCTCCATTTGCTCTCCATCTGAATCGGACAATTTGCTGATAAAGTGCTTTTCGTATCTTCGTTTTGCCCACGCTTCCGTGATGTTCGCACCGATGGATCGGGAAGAGCGGCGGATTTGATCCGTCAATGAAAATATCTCTTCCTTCGGAAATGATTTCGTGATCCTGAAAATTTCCCGTTGTAATTGGCGGCTTTTCTGATATACATCAAATCGCGGAAACCTTTCGCGTGTTGCAATTCACTCATTGCTTCTCCTTCCAGAACTGATTACTGATCACTGATCACTGATTACCGCTCACCAATCACTTGATCCTTGGATACTGCCTCGGATCAACCTCATTCATCATTTCATACACTGCATCGAAAACCGTCTCTGCATTGGGCTTCGACCAGTAATCACCATCGCTGCCGTATGCCGGACGATGCTCCGTGCCGGACAACGTGCGCGGCTCGGAATCAAGATGGTAGTAGCCGCCTTGTTTCTCGATGACTTCCCGCAGCATATAGGCGGATGTCCCGCCCGGCACATCTTCATCCACAAATAAAATGCGATTCGTTTTCTTCAAAGACTCCACGATCATTCCATGAATATCGAACGGCAGAAGCGATTGGATGTCGATAATTTCAACTTCGATGCCGACCTTCGATAACTTGTCTGCTGCATCTGTTGCAATGCGGCAGCACGCGCCATAGGTCACCACGCTGACATCTTTTCCTTCATGAATCACTTCTGGAATTCCAAGCGGCACTGTCATCTCACCGATGTTATCGGGTAATCTCTCTTTGATGCGATAGCCATTCAGTACTTCGACGATCAATGCAGGTACATCGGCTTTCAATAACGTGTTATAGAAACCCGCAGCGCGTGTCATATCGCGCGGCACGAGAATATTCATGCCA
>JBJKOR010000107.1:0-16342 GCA_046707185.1 Anaerolineales bacterium
GTTACGGGCTATGCCATGCAGTGCCTCGCTCCAATAGTTATAGGCGGGGATATTCAAGCGAGGAATCGCCTGTGCTGGATGACTCATCAACCCCACTTTTTCTTCAAGGGTTAAACGCCGCACCAGATCCTTTGCCCGTTCCGTGAACGACAGGGTGGTATCGAGATATGAAATTCTTTCGGATGCGTCCATCGCATTCATGAAAAGTTCCTTCGAAATAGATTGGGATTCTCCTTAGAAGGAATCCGCCAAGCATTTTGTTTTTATTACTAACCACTGCATATAATTTTTAGAGTTCTATCCGCGCGCCATATCCCAAGATACGAATCAAGTCTTTATCACAACGTCCAGTGTGGTATGGGATCATGCATTCCAAAGTATTTTAGATACACAACGTGTCCTTTTTAGAATCGAAAGCCTATGCAACGCGTGCGGAAAACATGTCCGAGCCGCGAAATAAAAGATTTAGCGATTTATAACTTAAAGACCAAATATAAATTGTGGACTAGCGAAGAAATAACGCTAAGATAGTCTGTTTGCTGCTTTACAGGAATCGTCAACATTAATCGATCATCCTTTTATGGCGCCGGCGGTCAAACCTTCCACGATTTGCTTTTCTGCCAGTAGATAAAAAATGACGGCAGGCACTGCTGACAAAGCGACGAATGTTGCTACCAATGCCAAGTTTGAACTATATTGTCCCTGAAATTGCATGGTGCCTAAAGGCAAGGTCCAAAGGTTTTGACTGTCCAGGATGACCAGAGGGGTAAGCAAGTCATTCCAACTGACGATCATGGTCAATGCTCCAACCGCAGCCAGTGCCGGGCGTACCAGAGGCAGCAGCACCCGCCAAAAAAAGCCGAATGCTGTGCAGCCGTCGATCGAGGCAGCATCTTGCAACTCGATGGGAACCGCAAGAAAGAAACCTCGCAGAATCAAGATATTGCCTGAAATCCCAAACGCCGTCTGTATAAGAATCACTGCGATAAGGGTGTTTGTCAGGTGCATTTGCCGGATGACAAGGTATACTGGCATAATCGCAACCGTGATTGGGAACATGAGTCCCAAGGTCAGAAAATTGAAGGCCAAGTCTTTGCCCCTGAATTGCATACGGGCAAATACAAAGGCCGCCAGGCTGCAAACGAACAGCACCCCCGCCGTTGATGCCACCATGACGAGAAGACTATTGCGCGTCAAGACCCAAAACGAAGACTTGGTCAAAATCTGGACGTAGTTATTCCATTGTGGAATATCGGGAGGAGTGTAGGGATGCAGAAACATCTCTCCATTTGTCTTGAGGCTATCAAAGAGCAGGATCACAACCGGCACGATGATAAGCAGTGCGACCAGGGAAAGAATGAGATACTGGAGGAGCCGCGGCAAGTGCTTCTTCAAAGTAATGTTTCGAGGTCGTGGATTGGCTGGCATGGTCATCCTTTCACAAGCCGCCCAGATAGTCTGGTTGGCGCGCCAGCCGCAAATAGGCCACCGAGAAGGCGAGGCAGATTAGCAGCATCACGAGTGCTACAGCCGAGCCGTATCCCAGCAGGAAACGTACAAAACCAAAGCGATACATGTACGTGGCCATAAATTCACTGGCGTTGACAGGCCCTCCCTTGGTCATGATCCACACCAGGGTAAATTGCGTCAGCGAGCCCAAGACAGACAAGTAGATGGTGGTAAGAATTGTGCTGCTCAGCAAGGGAATGGTGACATTTGTGGTTAATTGCCACCTATTCGCCCCATCGATCATGGCAGCCTCTTCGACTTCCTTTGGAATATTCTGCAAACCAGCCATGTATAGCAGCATATGCAATCCAAAATACTTCCAACTCAGCACGATAAAAACGCATAGCAGGACCTGGTGAATGTCGCTCAAGAAACCCTGGGGCTGAACGCCCGGAATAAGAATCAATAGGGCATTAATAAGACCACGCGATGGATCGGCACTGAAGAGGCCCATCCAAATGATGGCAGTGATGACCTCGGAAAGCACATAAGGCATAAAAAAGATTGCCCGAAAAAAAGCCCGGCCAGGCAGGTCGCGACCCACCATAATAGCCAGCGCCATCGCTAATGGCAATTGCACAATCAACGATAGCACTACGATGAGGAAACAGTCCCCCACAGCTTTCATGAATACATGATCGGTCAAGATCTGCTTGAAATTATCCAATCCAACAAAATCGACTGCAGGCCCCAGACCATTCCAATTGAACAAGCTAAAATAAAGAGAGCTAAATATGGGATAGACGAGAAAAATGAGAAAAAGTATGAAAGCTGGCGCCAAGAATATGGTAATCGTCAGAAAGTCTTGAGTACGACGAGAAATGCGAGTCCGTGGAGCTGCGCCCGGGGCATCTCTTCTGGCTGGAGTTGCTTCCATGAATGTGTCTCCTTCAGTAATTGCGCTGCCAAAGTGAGGGGTCGAGCATGGGGGCTCGACCCCTACAACCTCGTAAAGAATCTAGCTTATTTCAAGTTCTGCTTGGCAGAGTCCTCAATGGCCTGAGCCGCCTGCTGAGGGGTGGCCGTTCCAGCAAAAATGGTCTGCACAGAGTCGTTCAAGGCAGAACCCATCGCCGGAGGCAGATATTGATCGTAATACAGCTGGAAGTAGGTTGCATTTTCTACGTTTTGCTTCACAGCCAGCATGTTCGGATCCGTCAAGCCGGACTCAGCGCCCACGACCGGCGGGATGCCCATGCCCAATTTGGCCATCTGGGCCTCGTTGGTGGCACTGGTCAGGAACTTGACAAAGTCAATGGCTTCGGGCGGGGCGTTCTTGCCAATCGCAAAGCCATTGCCGCCGCCACAAACATCCGTATTTTTGCCAACGCCTCCCTCAACAGCCGGGAAGTTGAAGAAGCCCAGATTAGCGACACCTTTCTTATCGGCGCTATCCGCGGTTTCAACAGATGGACCCCACTGACCCGTCAACTCCATAGCAGCTTTACCATTGCCGAAGTAGCCTTCCATGTCATCGTGGGTGGCGCTAAGGTAGCCAGGCTGGAAAGGCTGGAGGGCAATCAAATCCTGAAGTTTCTGGAACGCCTGAATAAATGGCGGATCTGTGAACGAACCCTGTTGGGTATAGGCGGCATTAAAGGCAGGTTCGCCGCCAATGCGGGTGGCCAGATACATCCAAATATGCATGCCGGGCCACTTATCGCCTTCGCCCAACGCGATGGGGGTGATACCCGCGGCTTTAAGTTTCTTTACATCGGCCAGGAAATCGGTCCAAGTGGTGGGAGTATCCGTAATGCCAGCCTTGGCAAAGAGGTCTTTGTTGTACCAAAATCCAACCATCCCCATATCCCACGGCACGCCGTAGTTCTTGCCTTGGTAGGCGTACACAGACAAAGCGCCGGGGCTGAATGTGCTCCGCCAGGCGCCGTTATCCGCATCGAGAGCGGGGGTAATATCCTGGAGCATGCCGGCCTGCACCTGTGAATTCATATCGCCACCGCCCCAGCTTTGGAAGATATCCGGTGGATTGCCAGATTGCAAGACGGTGGTTAGCTTGGTTTTGAAAGCTTCATTTTCCAACACCGTAATATTGATGGTGACATTCGGGTGGGCGGCCATATACTGATTGGCCAGCCCCTGCCAGAATGATAAGCCCGGGTCAGCGGTCGAAATATGCCACCAATTGATCGTTACAGGTTTTGGTGCAGCAGTATTCGTTGCAGCAGGTGCCGAAGTTGGAGCAGCAGCGGGTTGAGTAGCCGCGGGGGCTTGAGTCGGAACGCTTGTTGCCGCTGTACCACACGCAGTAAGAGCAAAAGCGGCAACGAGCACTATACTCAAAATCGTGTAAATCTTTCGAGACATTTTCTTCTCCTGTTTTATTTTCAATGCGTTATACTATCAACGTGAGGAGCATTGCTCCGCACGAATGCGCAGGTTCTCCTTCCTCCATCAAAGTCGAAGAGAGGACCTGCTATTTTTTGAGTAAATCAAGCACTCACCTCCTTTCCATATCCGATCCGATTATCAAAACCAGCCTTTGACTTAAGAAATAAGGAATATGCTCTATTGCACCTCCATGATTTCTCGACAAGAAGTACGGACAACCAGTTGGGTCTGCATCTTGTAAGTTTGCTCTTCGAGCGGCTGGCCATTGATGAGTTTGATCAACATATGCGTGGCGACATACCCCATTTCGGAGATAAATTGATCGACAGTTGTCAGCCCCATGTACTTAGATTCAGTGATATTGTCAAAGCCAACTACTGACAAATCATTGGGAATCTGCAATCCAAATTCTTGAGCTACCTGGAATGCACCAATTGCCATTTGATCATTGGATGCAAATATTGCAGAGGGAGGCTGATTAAGCGAAAGAAGTTCTTTTGTGCAGCGTATGCCGGTTTCGGTAGTATAGTCACCTGAAACAATCAATGTTTCGTCTAAAGGAATCCCTGCTTTTTCCAATGCATCTTGATAACCTTTCAAACGGCGATTCGAGCTCTCTAACCCAGGACGGCCGCTGATATAACCGATCCTTTTATGACCCAGCTTGAGCAAGTATTCCATCGCATCGAGCGCACCCTGATAATTGGTTGCATGGACTGCTGGATAATGTGGATTGCTGACTAGCGGGTCAATTGAAACAATAGGTGCATCTATGTTGAACTCGCCTGCCACCGGCGCAACCAAAATGACACCATCTGAAATGGAATTTGTAAGTAACGAAACATATTTTTGTTCGTGCAAAGCACTTTCACTCTTTCGCACATCACCAGTGGTATAAACCAGAAGGTCAAATTCAGATTCAGCGATCGCTCGGTTGACTCCTTTCATGACTTCGATGGCAAATGGATAGGCAATATCCGGCATGATCAACCCCACCAGATTTTTCTTACGGCTGCGCATACTGCGCGCCGCTAAATTTGTTGCATAACCCAAATCGTCAATTATTGAGAGGATGCGAGCCTGCGTTTCGCTTGCAACATCGGATTTTCCATTTAAAACCCGCGATACGGTGGAAACAGATACTCCTGCTTTTTTCGCGACATCCTGAATCTTTATGGTTTTTTTTGATTTCGGCATATTCTTCCTTGTTTAGCAGTCTTCGGTAACGTTACCGGTAACGTTACCGAAATTATGGCATATTTTTTGGAAAGAGTCAATCCAAAAATGAGAGAGTTGGCCACTGATCGCCCGGGCATAACGCGCCACCTGAGCATCATACCGCTCGCGGCGGACGGTCGCGCGCGCTTCCTCTTCGCTGCGCACATCGTCGGTTTTGAAATCAACGATATGCCAGTCTGAATCGATCCGATAAAGCAAATCCATGATGCCACGTTCTTCCCCCAGATAATATGGGACTTCATGATGGCGTTCGGCCGAGTCGAGTTCGTTGAAAAGTGGATGGGCGCGCAGTCTCTCCAACATGCGGCGGGATTCGCGGATAGCAATGCGGATTTCGGCTTCATTAGTGAGTCCCGATTCGAGAGCGAAGGGACACAAGAAGTCATCGAATGTGTCGTCGGGGAAATGCCAGCGGTGGATGGCTTCGTGGACGCGTCACCCCACCAGCCAGGCGGGAGCGCGCGAACGTTTGGTTTGCGAGGCAACACACCAGACGCGTTGGGGCGAGTCAGACTCGCGGGGAGAGTCTGATCTGTGTTGCGATGGGACAGATGAATCTCTCGGCGCGCGGTTATCATCGCATCTTGAAATTGCCGCGCGTTTTGGCAACAGCCTATATAACGTGGAAGCTTTGAATCACCTTTGGAATCCAAATTTGATTTACGTTGGGCAAGTGATCCGAGTCTGGTAAATATAAATAAGTATTCAGATCAAAAGCGGTGCAGAGATTTTTTGCACCGCTTTTTTGCTAACGAGTCTCAGTAACCTTATGAAGCGTCCGAGGTTTTTCTGTATCGTAGCCTTTGACCAAAGTCAAATAATAGGAGAATAATTGAGCCGGAACGATATTTACCAATGGCGTTAGTGATTCAGGAATTTCATTAGAGACTGGAATACGTGTCTGCGCCAACGCCAATGGTTTTTCCAAGTTCGAGATGACGACTAATTCTGCAGATAAGTCTTGCTTCAAATGTTCCAACAGCGAAGTCAACGAGTCCGCTACTTTGCCCGCCGATACAACCGCCATAACCGGAAATCCTTTCGCCACAATTGCAATCGGTCCATGTTGGAAATCGGCGGAAGAATATGGTTCGGCTTCGATATATGTCAACTCTTTGAGTTTCAAGGCCCATTCAAATGCAGTGGAATAGTTATAGCCGCGTCCTAACAGCACACATTGCTGCATATAGCGATAACGTTCCGCCGCAGACCGAAGCATGTCATCCGCCCTCAACGCCTCAGTGACCCAGCCCGGAATTTTTTCCAACGCGTTCCAAGCCGATGATTCGTCTCGAAGCGCGGCTGAGATCATGGCAATGGACATCAATTCGGCGGTATACGTTTTCGTTGCCGCGACCGCTAATTCAGGTCCAGCTTGGATGTCAAGCACAAAATCCGCGTTTGAAGCGAGCGGAGAATCGGACTCATTGGTAATCGCCAGCGTCGGACATCCTTGGCGTTTTCCTACCTGCAATACACTGACGATGTCCGGCGATTGTCCCGATTGAGAAATCCCAACGACAAACGCGCCTTTGAGATTCGGCGGCTGTTGATAATATGTGAACAATGAAGGTGTGGCTAACGCGAGCGGCAAACGATTCATTCCGCCGAAAAGATAATTGGCATACCGACCGGCATTATCCGACGTGCCGCGCGCCGCGAGAAAAATATACGAGATGCCGCGCGACTTGATCGCATCTGCAATTTCTTGAGCCGCCTTGCGCTGTGAAGTTATCAGCTTTGCAAGACGTTCAGGTTGTTCCAAAATTTCAGAATGCAATGTCATTTTGTCTCACAAGTCCAAACGATACCCCAGTGGATACAAATCTGGAATGGAGACCGGAAGCCTGCCTTGAAATTTGTTCCTTCCAAACAATGCTAAAGCCAATGCATTTATCGAAGGTTCAAGGATCGAATACGTGCAAACAAAAGTTGGCGCGTTCGGGAATGCCATCAGGTCATATGGTAAGCGCATTGCCGCGACAATCACCGGCACACCGCATTCCAAAACTTTACGAACCAATGCCGCTTCTTCTGAATTGCTGGATGCGTTCAACGTGCCAATAACAATCAAATTATACGATCTTGCTTTATCTGGAATTGAAGCTATTTCACTTTCTGATGGCGAATGTGAAACGATGAATTCATCCACCTGGGGATGAAATGCACGAAGAGCTGCTGCCAAGTTTGGAATGATATACGAGGAAGTATCGGCTGGAGTGAGATCAATTGGTTTTGGAATAATGACGGCGATTCGTTCATCGGACTTGAGGCGGAGAGGCAGGACTTTAGCTTGATCGCGTACCAGAGTTATAGACCGCGCCGCGATCGCATCAGCAACTTTACGATGTTCAGTACAGCCAACAATGTCCAAATCGAATTCGTTTTTTTGATTCACCAGCCATTGTTTAAGGGATGAAATTCTTTCGGCAGAAATTGTTAAATCTTCACGGGAAAGTGTTCCATCTTTTGCGGCTTGCATCAAGCTCGCGTGAACAAGTTGTTGATCTTCTGGATCTGTTGTAATCAGTAATAAATCAGCACCAGCCTTCGCGGCGCGCACGGCATTTGTTCCCAATGCTTCCCCTTGCGTGATGGCATGCATATCCATCGCATCGGTGATGATCACGCCTTGGAACTTAAGTTGATCGCGCAAAAGATTTTTCAAGATAACAGGCGAAAGTGTTGCAGGCAGCGCGCTCAAACTGTCAAGCGCAGGTAAAGCCAAATGTGCGGTCATTACCATTTTCGTTCCGGCTTGAATCGCAGATTCAAACGGAGGAAATTCTACTTTGCGCAAGCGCTCCAACGAATGGGGGAGCACCGGCAAGCCAAAGTGTGAATCGCTGGAAGTATCGCCGTGACCCGGAAAATGTTTTGCACAGGCTGCAACGCCCGCGGATTGAATCCCGTCTATCATGGCAGAAGCCATTCCAGCAACCATAGTTGGTTCTTCGCCAAACGAACGAATACCAACCACCGGGTTCGTTGGGTTGGAATTGACGTCACAACATGGTGCATAATTGACGTTGATGCCCATAGCAGCAAGCTCACTTCCCAGCACTTCGCCAGCGCGTCGTGATAAATCGGTTGATCGGGTCGCGCCCAGCGCCATGTTGCCTGGCAATTGTGTAGCGCCATTGTCAATCGCCATCAATTGTCCGCCTTCCTGATCCACAGCAATGAGCAGCGGAGGCAAACCAGATTCATGGGCCGCGTCTTGAAGTGATGCTGTCAAGTGCTTGACTTGTCGAGGATTATCAATATTGAAGCCTCTAAAAAGAGTAATACCCGCTGGTTTGAATTTTCTTATTGCTTCACGAATTTCAGGCGACTCCTCCTTACCACGAAAAGCCAACATCAATCGTTGACCAAGCATTTCTTCGAGCGGTTGTTCCACGATCTAGCCTTTCACTGCGCCCGTTAAACCGCGGACGAACTGACGCTGAAGCAGAACGAACAAAATCAAAATAGGAATAACCGTCATAACCACGCCCGCCGCGACGCCGCGCGTATCGGAAGCAAACATCCCTTGCAGAGCGACCAAGCCGACCTGGAGGGTCATGTGTTCACGCGTGTGCAGCATGAGCGAAGGCCAAAAGAAATCATTCCATTGATTGACGAATGTGATGATCGCCACGGTTGCCAGTGAAGGTTTGACTAGCGGCATCAAAATATTCCACCAAATGCGGAGTTCACTCGCGCCGTCCATACGCGCTGCATCAATCAGATCGTCAGGGATGGCTCGAAAGGCTTGGCGCAACAAAAAGATGTTGAACACCGTTGCGAGGCTTGGAAAGATCAAAGCAAGGATCGAATCGTAATAATGAAAAACGTTTACGGCCAGGACAAAACTCGGAATATAAGTCAATTGGGGCGGAACAATAAATGTTGCAAGCAACAGATAGAAGATCAGGTCGCGGCCGCGGAATTTCATCTTGGCAAACGGATAGGCAGCCAGCGACGTGAATAAAAGATTTAAAACAACGGTAACAACCGCTACGACAATGCTGTTGATAAAGAAATTTCCAACAGGCAATTGATTCCATACTCGTATGTAATTTGCAAAGGTTGGATGTTGAGGAAGCAATTGCAATGGGATGGCTGTTACTGAATCCAGAGGACCTTTGAGCGATGTAGTAATCACCCACACGAATGGAAAGACGGTTATAACTGCAACAAGGGACAAGACGATATACCAAAAAATGGTTTCAAAAACGCGATGGGCTTTTATGGGAATGCGCGGCATCGCTGCTTGTGCCATATTCATGATTCCTCGGCTTCCGTGCCTCGCTCCAACATCCTGATATTCATGACAGAGAAAGCGAGAGTGATTACCAACAGTACCAGCGCAATCGCGGAAGCCCTGCCGGCATGATGATATTTGAAGGCTTCCTGCCATAGGTAAAAGACCATCGTGACGCCGCTATTCAGAATTCCGCCCAAGCCGCCAGTCAAGATATATATTTCGTTGAACACTTCCAGCGCCGCGAGACTCGATATCACCGCAACGAACGTGATCTGCGGCCGTAAGCCGGGAACGGAAACGTACCAATGTTTCTGCCACGAATTGCATCCATCCATCACGGCTGCATCATATAAATCTTCCGGAATGTTTTGAAGACCGGCGAGAAAAATCATCATGTAATAACCAAGCCCCATCCAGGTTGTCAACAACATCGCAATCGCCAATGTATACGACGGTTCGGCCAGCCACTGAATTGGTTCGTTTATCCATCCTAATGAAAGCAGAACGCCGTTGAGCAAACCATTCGTATCCAACATTAATTTCCATGAAATTCCTACTGCAATACTTCCGCTGATAACCGGAATGTAATACAGCGCGCGGAAAGCATTGATACCGGGAAGTTTCCGATTGACCACAATGGCCAGGACGATGCACAGGAAGATCAAAACGGGTGTGACGAGCAAATAAATGAACGAGTGCGCCAGCGCCTGCCAGAAAACCGAGTCATGAATTAATAGCTGATAATTCCTTAACCCAACCCACACTGGAGGAGTAACAATACTGTAGTCTGTGAAGCTGTAATACACCACCGCAAAAATTGGGTACAAGATAAAGACTCCGATCACGAGCAGGGCAGGCGTGAGAAAAAGATATGGGGTAAATGTAAATTTCTTGCTCATGCGAGTCTCCATTTAGTCAGCCCTCTCCTGTCTCTAAACGAGAGGGCTGACTAATTACGTTAAACTATTTCCGTATGTTATGGAAGTAAAGCGTTTGCCTGGGTAACGGCGTTGTTCAGTGCGGTCTGCGGATCAACCCCGTTGAACAAAGCCTGCTGAACGGCAGCCAACACAATCGCATTGACATCCGCCTTATGCGGGATGGTCGGAACGATGTCGGCATAGGTGGCGACGATGCTCTTGGCGATTGGCTTGGCGCTGTCTTCGATCGCGACTGGCGTGGCCGAGAAGAACGGGTCGTCATAAGAAGACGGAGTCGAAGGATAGATCGAAACAATCTTCGCGAAATCCAGCATGCTCGTTGGATTGGTGAAGAACTGCGCCAATGCAATGGATGCATTTGGATATTTGGTCTTCGCGTTGACAGAAATGCCCATGGAGCCTTTCGCAATCACTCCGGATTTTCCTAAAGGCAATGGCGCAACAGCCAAGTAACCATACAGGCCCGGGTTATTTGCGCGCACATCGCGGATCAGATTCGGAGCCGTCTGGAAGAATGGTGCCTCACCGGTTTCAAACAAATCCAGCGCAACGCGATCCTGATCGGTCACGAGTGCGGTCTTGTCCACCGTTCCGGCCTTGACCATGTCCACATACATTTGCAGCCAGGAAACTGCATCTGGTGAGTTGAATGTGAATTGCTTGCCATCGTCGCTGATGACTTTTACATTACCTTCGTACACCATCTGCGAAAGCAGATCATTCACGCTCAACCGAACATCACAAAGCTTTCCGGTCTTTTGCTTGATGGTCTGGCAAAGTGCAGGCAGGCCGTCAATCGTCTTGGGGAAGTCGGAGACTTTCAAACCAGCACCGCCCGTATAGGTCACATTGCCATTAGCATCTGTGTGCGGTGTTCCAGTATAAATCTGCGTGTTGATAAGCTCAACTGGAATGCTTTGATACCACGGGAATTGATAATTGACGCCCTTGACCAGTTGTTCCTTCCACAGGCCCGGGAAGTACAAGCTCTTCACGCTGTCAGACACTTTGTCGTCCAGCGGGAGCAAAAGACCTTGAGTTGCATAATCGCTGACCCAGCCTTCGCCCACCGATAGGTTAATCACATCGGGTGCATTACCTGCTGCAAACGCGTTGTTCAAATCCTGCTGGAAGGTTGCTTGATGATCTTCCCATTTGACCGTCACGCCCGGATAAGCCTGATTGAAGCGGGCGATGGTGCTCTTGATGTAATCATCAAAAGTTGGCGACAAATAATAGGTCCAGAATGTGATCGTCGCATTTGGCTCAACATTCGGGATTACCGCTTCGGGATTCGGACCCGGGGTGGGTGTCACCTCGACGATTTGAGTCTGAATGACTTGCTGGGTCTGGGTTATGATCTGCGGAGTCGGTGTGGACGCAGGTCCGCAAGCAGTCAGCAAAATGCCGAGCAGTGCCAGTAGTGCAAAAACTTTGGTACGCATTGTTTCTTCTCCTTTATATTTTCGTTTGAAGACAATTGAATAACGATCTGACAGATAGAGTAAAGGTTCTGCTCGACCTCCTTTCAATGGACCAGTTCAGGATGAAAATAGAAAATTGAGTCATTCAATTTACTCTGCTAATCCGTTCACTGACATCCTGAGCAAAATGCTGAATCATCTGACGCACAAATGGAAAAGGTTCCAATTTATCATCAGTTATCAATGGTGTCATATCCATGCAATACGAAAGACCGCTGGTCAAATCCACACCGTGTGTTTCGAAATAAGTGGCATTCGCGCGACGGCGACCCATCGAAGCCAAGTCATAACGTTTGCCGCCCGCGATCTGTGAATCGAAAACACCGAGCAACGCGGCTTGCAAATTTTCATGCTCTGAAACGTTCATCGGCGATTTATCCGAATCAACCATCCAATCCAAAGAACGCCACACTTCGCATCCGAAAAGTTTCTTCGGACGTTTGTCCAAAGGTACATTGCGAATGGCTGAAATAACTCTCAAAGCAACGCTCACGTGTGTATCATGTTTATCAGCGAGGTTATGGGTGTAAACGTAATTGGGATTGGTTACATTGAACAAATCAACGAGATCGTCTACTGGCTCTTGTATCGATGCATCCTTCACAACCTTGCTTGGATAATCCAAGAATACTTGCGCGGCATATTCTCCAACAATCGCCGCCTTGCGCTGTTCTTTGAATCTGACGAGCCTCATTTCTTCGTCTGTGTAATCTTTATACAAACCATCACGCGGTGAACCTCGTCCATCGGTAACTACAACACCGGTAAACCACTTATCATTTTGTTGGAAGCATTCCAAAATAGGTTGGACCGCCATGATCTCAATATCATCTTGATGTGCGGAGACGCATAAATGCGTTGTGCGCGGTAGAGCTTGCTCAACCGGAGTTTGATCGGGGACAAAAATTTCCGAAGTATCAAGATGAAAACGCATAGTAACCTTATCTATGAATCCAAAGCTGGCAGGCTTGCCGCGGCAATCGATTGACCAATGCGGCGAATCTTTTCATCCGGCAGATGAAGTTGGATCCGTTCTGCGAGTTCGGGAAATTCAGATTTCAAAACTTTGTTCGCGCCTTCAAGCAATAAATCTCCACCGTGCCCTGATGTGCAACGACCCAATATCAACACATGTTTAATGTCGTAAAAGTCGGCATAATGCGCCAAACCGTAACCTAAATAAATCCCCATGCTTTGCCAAATTTTGGTTGCGCCTGCATGTCCCGCTTCCAATTTGTCTTGAACAAATTTGAGCTTATCGGCATCGGTCAACTCGGCTGGTATCTCAATTCCAGCCTTGGGTGCGAGTCGAAATACACATTGTTGTGAAAAATATGATGCGCCACAGCCGCGATCTCCCGACCATTCCTCGATCGGCGCAGATGGGTTGTAATCAATCGGTGCAAATGCCAATTCATTCAGCCAACCGGTGATGTGACCGTTCATATCCACGTAACCCGCGGCTTCACTTGAACCGAGTGCGATTCCCAAAATGCCATTATCTTCGATGGACATCGAACCGGCCAAAGCTGTTACATCGCCATCATTGATTACTTCCAATGGCACGCCAAATTCTTTTTGGATGCGCAAAAACAGATCATGGACTTCATGATAAAGATCAGGAGGAACAGCTCGAAACAGAGATGCAACCATCGGACGGTTGTTGATATAGATACCCGCTGAACTTCCGCCAATCGCATCCACGCGCGACATTTTAGCGGCCGCAGTTTTTAGAGCTGTGAGAATCTGCTGGTAGTGATACGTGGGATCAGAATGCTTGCGTGGCTCCCATATAACTTCTTCGCTATAAACAATTTTTCCATTCACCACTGCACTAACCTTGCGATCTGATGCGCCAAGGTCAAAGCCGATGCGGCAGCCCTCTAAATGGCGGCCAAGCCGCTGTCCGGCCTCGCGCGAAGCGGGCACTTCATCTGCATCGCAGACTACAACTTCAAATGTCTTCTCGTAAACTTGTTCGCCCATGAAGTGATAATCAAACTTTTGCTGACCGAAAGAAGAATAGGTTTCAAAAATGTATTCACCAATCGAATGCGGCCCGCCGATATAGAGCTTATGTGCGCCGCGCTGCCAAAGCAGAAATTTGACGCAGCGTTCTACGAAATAAAAACTTGACTCTGCCTGTGGATGGGATTGGGATAATACTTTCACTTCGTACCGAGACAACTGTCCGTTTGCGCGCTCAAGGCCAATTATCAAAGGAATTGCATCTTCGTTTGCAAGTTTCCGAAAAGCGCGGTGCGCGAGAACAGCTGGATAAAAACCTTCATCTAATGGAGAGAGATAACGAGGTTTGAGCGATGTGATTGCCAGAGTCTTCATTGAATTTCCCAAGATCAATCACTTGAGGAATGCAAAAACAAAAGTGAATAACCGTCGAGCAATGTAAGGGCTGAAGCGCCAAGAATGCAACCGCGATAATCAAGCTTGCCGATATCAATGTTCGTATCTTCGGCTAATGTGGAAAGTGTGGCGCGTATTGTGGATTCGCGCACTGCATCCAACCAGCGCTGACCAAAGCGCGTCATATCGCCGGTCAGCACGAACTTGTGAATGTTGAGCGTGCTCACCAAGCTGGCTATAGAAACGCCGAGATAATGCGCGGCATCGAGAACAACTTGATCAGCCAACGGATCCTTTGAAGCAAAAGCATCCACCAAAGAATCCAATGTAATATCTTTATTTTTCACAAGTGCAGAAGATGGAAAATGGGATGCAAGCATCTGCGCGCGTTGGATGACAGCCCGCGTACTCGCTAAGGTTTCCAAGCAACCATGTTTTCCACATCGACATTGCAATCCATTTTCCTGTACAACCACATGACCGATCTCGCCTGCGCCGCCTCCATCTCCTTGGAATAAGCGTCCATTGATCAAAATGCCGGCGCCGATGCCATGTCTTACATTGATAACAACCAGATTTTCGTCTGCTTTATAACCGCCCCCGTACACATATTCTCCGATGGCGGCAGCTTGACTATCGTTCATGATGTGCGTTGGCAAGTGATAACGATTTTGTAATAGCTTTGCAAGCGGCAGGTTTTGCCAATCCAAGTTCACGGCATTGACAACCATTCCTTCACGCGTATTGATGAGGCCCGGGGTGCCAACCCCAATTCCGACCAAAGGTTTGCATTCAGAGCTTGTGAGACGGTCGAGGATTTCATAAACCAATTCCAATGCCTGGTTGCTATCTTGACCAGTTACTGGGATTGCTTCCATGGTTTTGACTTCACCGCGTAAATTCACCACGGCTCCGCAAAATTGATCAGATGCCAAATTCAAACTGATCATATAGCGCGAATCTTTTACGAGGCTCAATAGGATAGGGGATTTGCCGCCTATTGAAGATCCAATTCCTACTTCGTCTACAAGCCCTTCAGCCAGCAGATTGTTGATTACATCCGAAACCGTTGGTCTCGTTAGCCGGGTGACGCGCGCAATCTCCGCCCGACTTATTGTCTCAGCCTCAAAAATTGTCTTGAGAACCAAGTCTCGGTTGTGTTTTTTTGTCTCTTGGTGAGTAGCCTTCTGAATGGACATAAAAGCTCACTTTGTAAGTTAAATTAACTTACAAAGTGATTATATAACCTTTTTCAAAAATGTCAATAGCCCTTTTCCCTTGGCTCAAGTAACAGACTAAAAGCTACATACCCGGCCATCTCTCCATAGCTCACCGTAGAGAATTGACCTGTCAATTGTCTTCGTTGCTCTTTCTTTGTTCACTGAATCTGCTTTTTGTGATTTCTTGGCGAAAAAATGCCACTCCATTAGTTGTTCATCTCATATAGATTAACTGAAAATGTTACGGTTTTTCGTTCACAACATGTTGATGATTGGTCCGCCCGGTGCGGGTAAGACATTGTTGGCGCGTGCCATGCCCGGCATTTTGCCAGAATTATCGTTGGAAGTGACGCGCATTTAATCGGTCGCCGATGCGCTTCCGCGGAGATGATGATTCGCACGCGTCCGTTTCGTTCACCGCATCATACGATCAGCCACGCCGGATTAGTCGGCGGCGGCAACTGGCCTCATCCCGGAGAAATATCGTTAGCGCATAGGGGTGTTTTGTTTTTAGATGAACTCCCCGAATTCGGCACGCGCGTGCTCGAAGTGAAGCGCCAACCGATCGAAGATAAAGTTGTGACGATTTCGCGTGCCCAAGGTTCGTTGACATTTCCGGCGAACTTCATGTTGGTTGCCGCCATGAATCCATGCCCCTGTGGCTATTACGGTGATCCGATCAAACCCTGTACTTGTGCGCCATCCACTGTGACGAAATATCAAAAGCGAATCTCCGGTCCCTTGCTGGATCGCATCGATATCCAACGTGCTCGATTTGCCAATCACCAATGACCAATATCGTTTGTAATGCAGATATGCGCGTGGCAGAGGTGCGCCAGTTCTGTAAGTTGGATGAAGCAGGGGAGAGCTTGATCCGTGCCGCGATGGGGCAGATGAATCTATCTACTCGCGGCTATCATCGCATCTTGAAGCTGGCGCGCACAATCGCAGATTTGGCTAGAAGCGAGAATATACAATCAGTGATCT
>JBJKOR010000108.1:0-11039 GCA_046707185.1 Anaerolineales bacterium
TGCGTTATTAGAATGTTCTTGCTTGGGACGCGGTGCCAGCGTATCCTTGGGGTGATACCACCGCGAGAACGCTGGCAGGGCGTGAGCGTTTTGGGAGTCCGGCAGCCGGTATGGGATTGATTTCGCAGCAAGAAATCATAAGCCCGTTGCGTTATTTGGACTCTCGCGGAACCTAATCTGGGACACAGAACCCGCATCGGTACTTGTAACTCAACACCCATAAATCCACGTCCCAAACCACAACCATAAGGAGTGTAGCATGAAAGTTTCCAAAGATACAAGCAAAATAGAAAGGTACATTGGGCTGGACATTCACAAGGAATACGTGCTGGCGGGGGGACAAAATGCCGAACAAGAATGGGTGCTGCCAGCACGGCGGGTCGGCATGGAGAAATTTGAAGCCTGGGCGGTTGCGAATCTGCGAGCGGGGGATGCGGTAGTGCTCGAGACTACGACCAACGTGTGGGATATCTATGACATCGTTTCGCCTTTGGTGAGTCGCACGGTGGTGGCGCATGCCGGAGCGGTGCGGCAGATTGCGGAAGCGCGGGTCAAGACGGATAAGAAAGATATTGAACGGCTGATCCGCTTGTTGATTGCCGACATCGTGCCGGAAGTGTGGGTGCCGCCATTGGAGGTGCGCGAGTTGCGCGGGATGATCTCGTATCGCAACCGGTTGGTAAAGACCAATACTATGATTCGGAATCGCTTGCAGAGCCTGCTGCACCGCCACAATCTGGTCCTGGCCAAGAACCGTCTGACCGACAAGGCGTGGTGGGAAGCACAAAAGATCAATGCGATGGAGAAACTTCAAATTCGGCAGGAACTGGCTGTGCTGGAGGAGATTGATGGACACAAAGCGGAAGTGGATGCGGAATTGGGGAGACAAAGCCTAGGGGAAGTATGGGGTCAGCAGGCCATGCGGTTGTTGCAACTTCCGGGATTCGGCGTAGTGATCAGCATGACCGTCTTGTCCGCCATTGGCGACATTACCCGTTTTGAAAGTGCGAAGAAACTGGTGGGATATTCAGGCTTGGGAGCGGGTATCCATGAAAGCGGGAAGGAACACATTGAGAAGCGGATTACCAAGAGTGGACGCAAAGAACTGCGCTGGGCTTTGGTGGAAGCGGCTTGGAGAGCGATCCGCATCTCACCGTATTGGAAAGAGCAGTACGAGAAATATCTGAAGCGCATGCGCAAACCGAACCAAGCCATCGTGGTGATCGCACGCAAGTTGTTGGTAGCGGTCTGGCAGGTGTTGACGAAAGAAGAAACGGACATTCATGCCAGTGAAGAAGACCTGGCCTACAAGATGTTGGTGTTGGCCTGGGATTTGAATGAGAATGAACGCATGGGCTTGACCTACAAACAGTTTGCCAAATATGCCTTGATGAAGTTAGGCATCCAAACGGACGTCACGCGCTTTGTACGCAGGGATGTGCCGCGGCGGGTAGCGCCGAGAGAGGAAGTGCTGGCTCGGATGGAGGAACTGGGCTTGACCCTGTAGGGCGGACGGGAAGAAAAAATTGAATCGAGAAACCACAACCCCAGCGCGAAATCAACAAGCGATGGGGGTGGCGAAGCATTCCCTAAAAAGGACTGTCATCCCCTTGAATAACGAAAATCTGCCGTGAGAGCTGGATCTTGACCGGCAGATTCTATTTTGGACCCCGTGTGACTGGATCGAAGGGGGATCTAATCTCAGCACTTGACAGGTGCAGTAATCGGTACTTGCTAGTGGGCGGGACGCGACTCGGCTTGGGACGAGTATAAACCCAAAGCCAGAAAAAAGCTCGAATATGGCACAGAGTCCCACTTGTCGGCTGCACGCTGTGTTGGCACGCTCTTGACCTTAAGACTCTTTGCCTTATGCCAGTTGCTTAAATACCTCGGGCTTTTGTTCTGCAATTCGCAATAATGCAACAGCGGGACCGCTTGGCTTGCGCCTGCCTTGTTCCCAATCTTGAACGGTACGTAGACTTACGCCCATCATGCCAGCGAAAGCCGATTGGGATAATTTTAATTTGGAACGAATTATTTGAGGAGGCGCAGGCTCTTTCAAGATATGGACACGCAAAACTTTTGTGCCAGCCTTGTAAGCCTTTACGTCACGAATACCATTGAGAATTTCTTGACCAATATCACGCTTAGACATTTTGAATTTCCTTTGCAATTTCACGTAGAACATGAGCGGGAATATTTTCTATTTCATTCTTGCTATAAATGGTTAAAAGCCAAATTTCATCATCCTGTTTCTTGAAGTAGTAAATCACACGCACGCCGCCACTTTTACCTTTACCTGACATTGCCCAACGAACCTTGCGGACACCACCAGAGCCACGAACAACTTTGCCCGATTCTGGATATTGGAGGAGGAAACTTTGTAACCCGATATATTCATCTTCGGACAAATACTCGTACAAGTATTTTGTAAAGGCAGTGGCTTCTATGAATTCCATGAACTCATTATACGGCTACGCCGTACTGAGCGCAAGACCCAATTTCTTACTTTTCAAGTTCCAATATTTGCAGGGGCGTGCCAACGGTTTGCGTTACCCGCCGCCGGTATTTGCAAGACTACCGAAACATAATAGCATGAACATTGGCAAATTGCGCTGAGCATTTTTGGGCGTAGCCCCGTCCGGTGCACCGAGAAAGAGCGCTGCTCATTTTTCACGCCAAGAACCGTCCCGTTGTTAGGCGAAGTATACTCCGAAAAGGCAGATCAAAATAAGCCGTACAAAGCAGTGGAGACGCGCATTTGTTGCTGTCCCGAGGTGCACCGTGGTTTCCGGTCAAAATGATTTATCCACTGGCGGCGTTGGGGATCGAGTCCATCGAGATCTCAACGACCCCGATTAGAAAGCTATTTCCCTTAAGTGACCGGGTCTGCCGATAGAAAAATCAAGGCTGATGAATGGCGTCGTTTTTGAAAATATGGCGCGACGCCTTTTTGTGGTTAATGTGCCAATGGATTTTTCTTTGCAGATACTCTTACTCTGTTTCTTAGAACGCTTTGTTAGGCAGCATTACGAACGCTCCGTGATAGTTCCATCAGCCCGATCTGAGATACGAAAGGGTGCCGAGTCTATTCTTCCCGCTATTATTGACTGAATGCCTTTTGTGATTCCTGATCGAAGTTTCGATGCCCAATCAGGCTCGGTAGTGTCATAAAGAATACAGCGCATATGCTTCAAGTCAAATGGAATGTCTTCTGTCGATTGCGAGATCATTATGACCGGTTTTCCTATAGCATGACACAGACCGAGTTCGTACATTACATTTGGGTTTCGGGTGGTTAATTCAACTATAACTGCTTTCGCATTATGGATGCTGTTCCAAATGTCGTTAATTATCTGTGTAGGTGCATATATCTCGTCCGCACGGAGAGCTCGAAGATTAGCTTCTTCAATGGCAGGCTTTATTATTGCAGTATAGTATTTATTAAATGGTTCTCTAAACGGCATTAGCACAAATGCAGTCTCTCTGTTTGCATTGATATGTGTGTCGGTAATATATTCTTTGCTTGCTGTAACAAGTTCCTCTTTGCGAAGTGCCATGCCAGCTATTGTTGATATGAGCTCTACAACTCTAACCATCTCTGGTTGGAAGTTGTTGCGCTTCTTAGATTCAAGATCTATCACACCAACCAACTCATCTCCAATAAGAATTGGGACAGCAAGTTCCGACTGGGCATCTGGAAAAAGTGATGTACGGATGAAGTGGGGATGCGCAGATGTAGAGGAGACTACATGAGTTTTCCTATTTCGTGCAACTTCTCCAGTAACACCCAAAGGCGGATTGAGTTCGTTTTCCCTGATAGGGTGAAGACCGCCGATAAAGGCAATCATATTAAGGGCTTCTTTCTCGCTATCGTATACGAGAACACTACCAAAATCTGCTAAGGTAGCCTCAACTGCTATCTGAAGAATCTTGAGGATTGCATCAGGACCAGACGGGTACCCACGCGCTATCTCTTGGGTGAGATAAAGAAGCCTGATCAGGTATTGCGCTGACAATTCGCTGTTGCGTTGTGGTTTGGCCATATTTTCTTTCATTATATCAATCTGCTAATCATAGCAATGTTTGCTGCCTAACGGTTTGCGTTAGCGGCGGACGCGGGCGGGGTAGGAAAAGGCTTGAGATGTGAAAAAAGCTCAAAGCCAGAAAACTGCCTGTAAACCGCACAGACTCCCCGCCGTCCGCTGCACGCTGTGTTGGCTGGCTTTTTGCCAAGCGATGCATTTATTTGACCAAAGACCAATTTGCTAGAGTTTTGATTGGTCGAAACTCAACTACACCTATTTCTTGAAATTGACCGCTTAAAGGCTTGAACGCTTTTTTGCAGAGTTCAATTGCTTTTAATAATTGTTCATCGGGGATGTTCAATTCCACTGAACAATGAGGTATCCAATTTTCAGGAATGTAATAAGGCGATGACTTAAGTTTGGATTTAGCAAGCTGATAATGAAAATTTTGATGGCAATTCAAAAGTTGATTTGTGGGCACGGGTGATAAAAATAAGCCATTTTCATCTGTTGGAAATGTACCAATTGCGCTCAACTGAAAACTGAATGGTTCAATTTTACCCGCATACTCTTTCGTAAGCGAAATGAGGTTATTGCAATCAACGTTTGAAAACACAGCTAAACTAATATGAGGTCTGTCGCCTAACTCGCTAATCGTGGAGGAAATACCCTGCCCAATCAAGATATGGCGTAAATCCCAAACGCTCTTTTCAGTTTGACTGTCGAAATAAAGTTCAACTGCATATCCCATTGCGCTAACCTGTTGCGTTTAGGTTTTTACATTGATGTGCCAAGTGCCAGCCAACTAGGTGTTCAGCCGCCGTTTTACCCCCTAAGGGGCTATGGACGGTAACCATCTAAACGCCCAAATTAATATAGGATTTTAGTCCGTAATAAATTAGAACAAACGAAATCCTGCTGCTTATTTTAGCACGCCCATGGAGAATAGACAATGTCACATAAAGCGAAAATTACTTCGGTTTATCTCCCAATAAGCCGCGAAACGACGTACGTTGAATTTCCTTAGCCTTAGAACCACCACTCGCGCCGCTGAGACCCGTCAGGTTGGGTTCTGGGGGAGTCTAAATATCCTTGCACCATATTTGACTTATCCTTGCACCATATTTGGAATATCCTTGCACTATATTTCAAGGGTAGTGGAAGGATTCTCGAAATCGCCCCGCTGCGGCGGCGGGTGGAACGCTGGGAGAGTGTTTTGAAAGTCAAAATTCTCATCTCAACCTGTCGTTCTCCCGACGCTTGCACCTGGCGCACTCTTGCCCCGGGTGCAAACGCCGGGGAGTGCAGGTGTCCGACTTTCATGCGTTGAGGCAGGGATTTACGTGTACTCCGTTCTTTGGAGTATCCCGCATGGATAATATGCCTGAACAGTTACAATTCTTGCATAATGCGCTAAACGAGAAGCCGACCATTCGAGCTTGGTCGGCTTTTCGTGTAAATCACTGATGTTACGCACCGTCCCGAAGGTTGTGATAAGGAACCTGCCTGAATTGTGAAAGCCTTCGGGACGTTCTGCGTAAGGTGTGTAAATCAGTGATATCCGTGGCTAAAAGTGCGGAAGATTGTATTTGGGGCGTGGCACGTTGTTTTTCTTTACTTCGTTGTGATCGTCACGCTCGCCATCGCATCGCCGGGGAAAGTCGGGTTGGTCGTCGGATCGCGGCGGGTGATGCCGTTGACCACGTCCATGCCGCTGATCACTTGTCCGAAGATGGTGTAGCCGCTCTCAGATAATTGCACCGGCCCGAACGTGATGAAGAACTGGCTGCCGTTCGTATTGGGTCCGGCGTTGGCCATCGCCACCACACCGGCTTTGTCGAACGTCAGGTCATTCGATTCGTTGGCGAACTGATAGCCGGGGCCGCCCGTTCCGGTTCCGGTTGGATCGCCGCCTTGAGCCATGAATCCGTCAATGACGCGGTGGAACGTCACGCCGTTATAGAATCCCTGGTTGGCGAGGAACACGAAGCTGTTGACTGTGATCGGCGCCTTATTGGGATAAAGTTGGATGACGAACTCACCGCCCTTGGCCATTTTGACGGTGGCAAAATATTGCTTGCTCTGATCGATTGTCATCGGCGGCGGGGATGACCATTGCAGCGTCTTGACGGTCGGCACCGCCACCGGGGCGGAGTTCTGCGCTACGGGGCCTTGCCCGCCCTGACCGCGGAACCCGAAATACCAAACCGCGGCCGCCAGGACGACCACAATCACTCCAATGCCCGCCCATTGAACGCTGCTTAAGGTGGCTTGGTTTTTCTTTTTTACATTGCGTTTTTTATATTTCCTTGCCATGATGATTTCTCCTCGATATGTTGTCATTGCGAGGAGCCGCATAGCGGCGACGTGGCAATCTCGCATTGGCACGAGAGTTGAGATTGCCACGTGGCGCCTTGGCGCCACTCGCAATGACATGTGTTTTACGGCGTTGGCGTTTCACCGCCGAGATCGATTACAACCCTCAACGCATCGCCGAAGAACCAGCCTGTCTCGTCGGACATGCGCCAGGTGCTGATCACGATTCCACTTCCATTCGGCACGGTCATAGCGATGGATAGATCCATCTTTTGGCCGGGATTGACCGTTTGCGTCAGGGTGTAGTTCGAGCCTCCCATCGGGTCGCCGCCGTAGAGCGCAAACCGGAAGCCCGGCCTCCAGGCGCAGGTTCCGTTGTTTATCACCTCCCATGTTTTCGTGAAGGCTTCACCCGGATTCATCTTTGAATAATCCGGGATGGTGATATCTTTGATCCAGCGCAGGTGATAGCAAGAGGGAGTGGCGGTGGCACTCGCTTCGGTAACGGCAACCGTGATCGGCGCAGGCGTTGTGACCGTTGGCTTCAGGGTTGGGGTTTTGGTCGGAATGGACATGATCGCGGTTTGGGTCAGGTTGGATGTGAATGTGTTCACCGCGGCGGTCTGAACTTCATTGGAGTTGACGGTTGGCGAGGAAGTCTGTTGGGTGGAGCCGCGCAGAAGGATTGCCATCACTACCGCAAAGACGATCAGTACCGCAGCGACAATCAAACTCTTGGTCTTCATACGACTGCAATTCTAACTCAAGGTGTGGGGGTGGCGGTATCGGCTGCCGCGCCTGCCACCACGACATCCACCCAAATGGCATCGCCGAAGAATGTGTTGTTGGCGTCTTGCATTTGCCATGTGCCTTTATACTCGCCCGCGCCGGTGGGAGCGATCATCGCAACGGAGATTTTTTCCTGTGATCCGGCAGCTACGGAAGAATTCAAAGTTTGTGTGGAACCGCCCATGGGATTGCCGCTTTTCCAAGTGAACTTGAAGCCCGCATCCCAGGCGCAGCTGCCCGTATTTTGAACGGTCCACGTTTTTGTGAATTTTTCACCCGGCTTCATTTTTGTACCGTCCGGAATGGTTTCGCTGACAAAGCTCAAATTGTAGCAGGAGGCTGTCGGGCTGGTTAATGGCGCAGTAACCACTGGCGTGCCGTTGGCGCTGAGGGGGGCAAGAGTGTCGAAGGAAAGGATCGTATTGGTAGGCATTGGCGTATCGGTTGGGGCGGGTGTGGATGTGGGCATGGCTTCCGCAGTTTGTGTCAGGCCCGCAGCAAATACGGAGACGGCCATGGTTTGCACATCCGAAACGCTTACGGTTGGCTGTTGTGACGCCTGGTTGCCTCCGCAGGCGGCCAGCAAAAGAGCGATGATGGTCAGAATTAAGGTTATTTTTATACTTCGCATTTTAATCCTTTCTAGAATATGCAAGGCGCTATTGTACCCCCAAATTTTGCGCCGTTGTTTTGGCGAACGCGCGGGGAGAGTAGGTATCCTCAAACCAAAAATTTCAAGCGAATAATCAGTAATAATGGCGAAACGGATTTCGAAAGGGTTCAGCCTTGATCGATTCACATGAGCGGAAGCCATAGCAGCGCCAACAGGATTGCCAGCGCCGCGAGGACCGCTCCAATCGCCGCAAAGATGGCACTGATCTCTGTGGCCTGGTGTCTCATGATCAGGGAAATTGGCAGGCTGTTGAATACATTTTGAAGTTCGCCCGCGCTCGAAGCGGCATAATATTTTCCGCCTGTCATATTGGCAACTTGTTGCAATGTCTCTTCATCGATGCCGCGAAAGAAGCCTCCGGAACCGCTGCCAATGCCGCCGTTAAATGCGCCGCCCAAAAACCCACCTCCTCCAAATCCTCCGCCGCTGAATCCGTATTGGCTGTCACTTTGGCAGATGGCAAATTGAGAACCATTCGCCGTGCCGAAGCCAATCGTGTAGACTCGAATGCCGCGATCCATGGCTTGCCGCGCGGCGTCCAATGGGAGCGGACCGGTGTTGCTGATTCCGTCCGTGAGCAGGACAATGACGTCAGGTGCGTAGGCGCCTTTGGGAACGGCAACCGGCTCGATGCCCGGATTCGAATCGGTGATGCTTGGGGCGATGTTTTTATCCACCTGCGAGATCGCATCGATCGCCGAGAGAATACCACTCCCGATTGCGGTGCGGCGTCCCACCAATAGACTCTTGATTGCCGCGTCGAGAAGATTGCGATCATTGGTCGGCGGCTGGATGATTTCCGAGAAGGTGGAGAATGCCACCAAACCAATTTGTGTGTGGGGATTCTGTTTCTGAATGAAAGATAGTGCGGCATTCTCTGCGGCCTGGAGGCGCGTGGGTTTGATGTCGCTGGAACACATGCTTCGGGAAACGTCGATCGTGAGAATGATGGTCGCTTTGCTGGCCGGCACGCTGATGATGTTTACCGGACGCGCCAAGGCAATGATCAAAGCCGTTAGTGCAACTATAAAGAATATGAACGGCAAATGTTGTCGCAGCCATGATCGATGTGGAAGCGCATCGTGCACCAATGAAAGGCTCGAATAGCGCACTGTGAAGCGCCGGTGCCGTTTCAGGATCCAAATGTAGGCGGCGATAAGCAGCGGGATTAATATCAGAACGTAAAGAAAATATGGCCAAAGGAACGTCATAGGCTTTCTCCAAACTCAAACGTCATTGCGAGGAGCGGTGGTCGAGATGCAAGCAGTCGAGACCAAGCGACGAAGCAATCTCATCAAACAAGCAATTGGTTGTTACATGAGATTGCTTCTCGAAGACTCGCAATGACATACACGATTAAGGCAAGCGGCTAAACCATACTAACGAGAGCATCCCGCCCATCAACATCAGCAGGATGCCCGCGCCTGCAAAAATGGAAGTGACTTCCGTTTCTTCGGGCGTCACCACCAATTGCGGATTCAAGTTGTTATAGATTTTGATCAAATCCTGTGTGTTCTGTGCGTTGTAATACGTTCCGCCGGTCATCTGCGAAATCTGTCGTAGAAGCTGTTCGTTCAGTTGCGTGTGGATGGTGAAGCCGTTGATGTGCAGATTGGTCCCCTGCGGGCTTCCAATGCCGACTGTATAAATCCGCACGCCGCGTTTAGCCGCCACTTGTGCGGCGGCCAATGGATCGGGGTGCTCGTTATTTTCGCCATCGGTCAGCAGCACGATATCCGCCGCCGCAAACGTTCCGACTGGAAGAGGCGTGGGCGTTAGGGTGGGAACAGGCGTCAAGTTGGTGTAAATCTCGGAAGGCTGACCCGCGCCAACGTCTATGGCTTTGAGCGAGGCGGAAATACCACTGGCCAGTGAGGTGCCGCGTTCTGGAGCCAGGCGGTTGATGGCGGTCAGAATTGCATCTTGGTCATTCGTCGGAGTTTGGACGGTCAGCCCGTTATCGCTGAACGCGACGACTCCGATTCGCACTGTGGACGGCTGATGATCGACGAAACTGTTTGCGGCCGCTTTGGCGGCCCCCATGCGAGTGGGCTTGAAATCGTCTGCGGCCATACTGCCCGAAACATCGAATGCCAAAATGACCGTGCCTTCGATATGCGGCAAGCTGACTTCGGTTTGTGGACGAGCCAGTGCCACGCCGAGAATCGCCAGCGAGAGCAAAACAAGAATCGGCGGGATGTGGCGGCGTAGGCCCGGATCACGTTTGGTATTTTCCGAAGATGCGCTGAGCGCCCGATAATTCACGGCGATCCGTTTTCGTCGACGCTGCAAAAAGAGATACAGCGCGATGAACAGCGGAATCAGAATCAGGGAATAAAGCATTAGGGGCCAGATGAAGGTCATAAGTTACCTTAGATTATGTCATTCTGAGCGTAGCGAAGAATCTCGTTCTTCAAAGGAGAACCTTGTGTTTTCGCTTCGACTTCGTGGCGCTAAGGCGCCACTCCGCTCACCGGTCGTGCCGCCGTAGGTGGCCTGTGTGCCACGAACAACGGCGACACGTGATTTGCTTAGCAAATCATGCGAGACGGCAGCGCGATGAATTTATAGTTCATAGATTACCTTCTTCGCGTCTGCCGCGCTTGGACAAATCCGATAATTGACTTTACCAAATCGTCTTCTGTGGAAAGAGACAAGGCGTCCACACCGGCGCGCTCGAATGCCGATTTCAATTCGGCTTCCCGCCGTTCGGCGGCTTCCTGAAATCGCACCCGGAATTTTCTATCGGAGGTATCCACATACAGTTGCTCACCGGTTTCCGCATCCTCCATGATGAGCGGACCAGCATCCGGCAGTTCGGTCTCGCGCGGATCGAATAATCGGATGGCGATGACTTCGTGACGCTTGTTAAGTAAATTCAAGGAACGTTCCCAGCCCGGTTCGCTGATGAAATCCGAGATTACAAAGATCAGCGAACGGCGCTTGATGGAATTGAGTCCGGTTTGCAATAATAGATTTAAGTTGGTGAACGGTGCGCGCGGCAGGGAGGGTTGTTTAAGTAAATCGTGGATGAGCAGCAGCACTTGGTCGCGTCCGCCGCGGGCCGGGATGACGCGCTCGATGCGGCTGTCATAGAAGATGGCGCCGACGCGGTTGCCGTGACGCGTCAGCAGTCGCGCCACGGTCGTGACGAAATCAATCAGCATCGTGCGCTTTAAATTTTGCAGCGTGCCAAAGTCGACCGATGGACTCAGGTCGAGCAGAAACCAAGC
>JBJKOR010000109.1:0-3195 GCA_046707185.1 Anaerolineales bacterium
GTCGGCGGCATCGCGGTGCTTTCGCCAAACGCTTACGTGGATGACGGCGAGATGGATATGTGGCTGTTCAGCGGCGACAATATTGCAATGGTGTTTCGCCATTTTGTGGATTTGTTCGCGGGCCGCCATTTGACCAGCGACCAGGCGCGGCGCTTGCCTTTCCATTCCGTTCGCATCGAATCGGATACGCCGTATTCGATGCACGTGGACGGCGAGCCGCTGCTGGGCGGAACGAAAGCTGCGATCACCGTCCAGAAGCAGGCGCTGAGAGTCATCATTCCCGCAAAAGCGTTAAAATTGTTCAAAGAACAACGACCATGAAACGCATCACCGGATTCATCACGAGCAACCCCTGGAGCATTTTATTATTGGCATTGCCGAGTACTCTGGCCGCGCAACTACTGCATGGGTCGCCGCTTATCATCTTTCTGTTCGCCGCATTGGGCATCATCCCCTTGGCGGCCTACATCGGCGAAGCCACGGAAGACCTCGCTTCTTATACCAATCCGCGGCTCGGTGCCTTGTTGAATGCGACCTTCGGCAACGCGGCGGAATTGATCATCACCATCGCGGCGGTTCGGGCGGGACTGATCGAATTAGTCAAAGCCTCCATCACCGGTTCGATCATCGGCAACTTATTATTGGTCTTGGGATTCTCCATGTTGAGCGGCGGATTTCGTCACGGCGTTCAGACTTTCAACAAACGCAATGCCAGCCGTAACGCCATCCTGCTGGTTCTGGCGGTCGCTGCGCTGACCATTCCATCCATGTGGAGTCAGGCCATCGGAGCCGATACCAATCCCAAAGTCGAGGCGCTGAGCGTGGGCGTAGCCATCATTATGATCGTGTTGTACGCCCTCGGATTGATCGACTCCAGAGTCAAGGAAAGTCCCGTCTCGCATCAACTATCGAAAAGTGATTTGCCGGGTTGGACCTTGAGAGATGCGATCATCGTTCTGCTGGTCTCGACGTTGGGCGTGGTTTGGTTGAGCGAAACGCTGGTCAACGCCACCGAGTCGGTTATCACGAATTTGGGCGTTTCGGAATTCTTCATCGGCATCATCATCGTTCCGATCATCGGCAACGTGGCCGAACATTTTGTATCAGTGCAATTGGCGCTCAAAAATAAAATGGATTTGAGCGTTGAAGTTGCAACATCGTCGAGCCTGCAAATTGCGTTGTTCGTCGCGCCGCTGTTGGTGTTCATCAGCCTGCTGCTCGGCCATCCGCTTCAGTTGATCTTCAACCGCTTCGAACTGCTGGCGCTGCTGATGGCGGTGGTCGTTTCGGCGTTGGTTTCATCCGATGGCGAATCGACGTGGCTGGAGGGCACCGGATTATTGGCAGTGTATTTGATTCTCGGTCTGGGATTTTTTCTTCTACCGTAAGGTAGAATACCGTGAGGCTGAGTGCCATGAAGCAAAGAAGCCTGATCAACCTTTGGACGATTCTCGGATCGTTTGCCTGTGCGGGATTGTTATTGCTCGCGACCTGGCTTGGGATTCAATTCTCTCATCCGCATCAAACCTCGACGCAGGGCTTTGCCGCCGCCGATTTGACGGTCATTCCCGTGCCCACAGCGACTCCCATTACGCCCACGCCGACGGTTAATGCCACGCTGACCGCGCAGCCGAATCAGATCGCGATCAATTCGTATGTGCAGATCAGCGGCACCGGCACGGATGGCCTGCGAATCCGTTCCGCGCCGGGACTCAACAGCAACACCGTTTTCCGCGGCGATGAGTCCGAGACCTTTTTAGTGAAGGACGGCCCCAAGCAAGCGGATGGATACACTTGGTGGTACGTTGTCGCGCTGTATGATTCGTCGCGCGCGGGTTGGGCCGCCGCGACTTATTTGGCGGCCGTGCCCGCGCCGACGCCAGCGCCATAATCTATACTTGTCGGGGCGAATGGCATTCGCCCTGGGCGGACGCCGTCCGCCCCTACGGAGATAAATTGAATGACCGAAAAACCAACCAACATCAATGTCGACAAAAAGACGCGCGAGTTCACCATCAACTGGGACGATGGACATGTCAGTGTTTATCCGTTCGGGTTATTGCGCGCGGCCTGTCCGTGTGCATCCTGCCGCGGCGGACACGAGAACATGGGCTCCGAGCCAGATGCAGACGTATTCGATGTGCAATTGGAAGATTCACCGATGACGCGCATCAAGGATGTCAAAGCTGTAGGTTCCTATGCGTTGACCATCATCTGGGAAGATGGGCACGATTACGGAATTTACAATTGGCATTATCTGTGCGCCTTGTGCCCATGCGAGGAAGATCGGAAAAAGTATGGGAAATAGGGGGATGGAGAATGGTTAATGGTGGATGGTGAATTTTGTGCTAAAGTTGGGTAATAGTTTGATTGTCCGGTAGTTGGATAGTTTTGTAGTTCCATAGTCGCATAGTTTTGTAGTCGAATGGCGGTGGAGCATGGCAGAGACGGATTTCAAATACGCTGTTTTCATCTCGAAAGGGAGAAAGATAAAATGAACATGTTCCGCAAAGTTCTCATTGGTTTTGTTCTTTTCATCTTACTGAATTCAGCTTGTGCACCGTTTGAGTCCGTAGCATCTACTTCTATCGAGCCAACAGTACCGGCTGAAACTACGGGTACCCCCGCCGCATCGGCAACCCCCACCCCCGAATCCACGGCGACCACTGCCTCAACTGCGACGAGTGCGCCGACCGAGACGTCAACGCCGGTGAATATGGAATCCATGCAGCCCGGTGTGCCGTTTCAGATTGAAAACTACACCGACGCCTTCGGCAAGGAAATCGTGAGCGGGACGTTTAGCTCACATACCGTTGGTACTATTTATGTATTGCCTCCTATTACCGGATGGCAATCTTTCGGTGTTAGCCCGGTAGAATTTTATTGTCAGGACGGTGTTGTTTGCCCTTATGCTCACGCCGTGGATCCGCATGGGGTTATGACAAAAATGGCTGGGGCCTTAAATCCAATGATGACTAATCGATTTATTGATTCGGGTGCCTCTGTGGATTCAAACGGTCAAATAATCGACGGTATCGATAAGTTGCAACATGGAGAATTGCCCATTAACATTATAATTACAGAAGGGAAAACTTCATATTCGCCGAGCCCAACCAATGCGTACAAAGTTCTTTACGTTAGCTGGGACAGCGTAAAGGATGATTCCCGGTTTATTCAATTCAAAGGACATTCGAA
>JBJKOR010000110.1:0-14015 GCA_046707185.1 Anaerolineales bacterium
CGATCAGCAGCGCGCCGGTCACTGCGCCGACACCGACTGCTGCATTGACCCATCCATAGGCGTCTGCGCCTTGATGCAGTACTTGTTCCACGAAAGCAGGAAGGACCGTCGCGTACGAAATCCCGAAGATGCTAAAGATCAGGGCCAGGAGCAATAAACCGCCCAGTTCAATTTGTTTGGAAACGTAATGGATGCCGCTGGTCAATTGCTTCCATGGCGACTCAAGTAAATGTAGAGGTCGATGCGGTTGAACCCGCATCATCCATAGCCCGGCGATAACGGCCAGGTAGGAAATTCCGTTGATCGTAAAGCACCATGCCGTGCCGACAACCGCGAGCAGAATTCCGCCAAGCGCGGGGCCGATGACGCGCGCACCGTTGACCATTAACGAGTTCATGGCTATTGCATTGGGCAAATCTTCACGTCCAACCATTTCCACCACGAATGCCTGACGCCCCGGCCCGTCAAACGCGTTGACAAGTCCCAAACCTGCCGCCAGCAGGATGATGTGCCATTCTTGCACGATCCCGGTGAAAACCAGCGCGGCGAGGATAAAGGCCAGAATCATTGCACTGGCTTGTGTGATGACTAAAAGCCTCCGCTTCGGGACTCGATCCACAACGACTCCGCCCCACGGAGAGACGATCAGCGCTGGTACCGCGGCTGCAAAACCCACGATGCCAAGCGCCAGATCGGAATGGGTGAGTTCATACACCAGCCAGCCTTGGGCAATGACCTGCATCCATGTGCCCGCATTCGAGATAAGCTGTCCGCCAAAATACAGTTGGAAGTTGCGATGCCGGAGCGCGGCGAATGTGTTGGACCCGCTGTCGACGCGTTGGGGCCTATCCGATGATTCGATCGGTGGTTCAGAATCGAACGACTCTTCCATTGAGATGCTCCAGAGAATCAAAAGGCCTGCGCAATGCAATACGCAGGCCTTGAATGCGCATTGGCTGCTTAACTTATACTACCACTTGTGGATAGAGAATAGACGCGATGAACACCAGAATGGTTGTCGCAACGATCAGAACCAGGAAGTCGAAACCAAAGCTGTTGGTCATTTGACCGCTTGCCAGCATCAGCCCGCGCAAGGCATCCACCTCATAAGTCAGCGGGTTGACGCGTGAGATCACTTGCAGCCAGCCCGGCATGATGTTGATCGGGTAGATGGCGTTGCTGGCAAAGAAGAGCGGCATGGTCATGACTTGCCCAATTCCCATGAAGCGCTCGCGCGTTTTGACCAGGCAGGCGATGATCAGCGAGAACGTTGCAAAGAACGCCGCGCCCAAAACCACGATGACCAGCATTCCCAATAATGCCAGCGGATTCCAATTCATCTTGACCGAAAGCAGCACGGCAAGGATGTAGATAAAGAGCGCCTGTGCCAGACTGCGAACCCCTGCGGAAAGCGCCTTGCCCAAAACCAGCGCGCCGCGCGGCGTGGGCGTCGCGAGGAACTTATGGACGATGCCGAGGTCGCGTTCCCAAATGATTGCGATGCCATAGAAGATGGAGACGAATAGCACGCTTTGCGCCAGGATGCCCGGCGTCATGAACTCGATATAGGATACAGAACCGGTGGGGATGGCACGGATGCGCGTGAACACTTCGCCAAAAACCAACAGCCACAACGCGGGTTGAACGGCGCGTGTGATCAATTCGGTCGGATCGTGCTTTAATTTTCGGATTTCAAGTTCGGCAATGACCCAGGTCTTTTGGATGAAGCTGAGAATCGCCAAAACGAAGCCGAAGGGCTGGGATTGAGTCGGCTCAGCCCAGGCGGCGCGCGGTGCGTCTTGTTCGAGATGTTTCACGGAAGTTACCTCCAGAGTCGATTCTGCTGCCGGCATAGTAAATGAACACGTCATCCAGGGTTGCACCGTTTCTGCCGATCGAAGCTTTGAGTTCGGCAGGCGTGCCAATGGCCGCGACCTTTCCAAGATGCATGATGGCGACTCGATGGCACAGGTGGTCGGCCTCTTCCATCAGATGGGTGGTCAAAATGATGGTGGTGCCATAATCGTCGCGCAGGCGCTGGACATGTTCCCAGACGACGCGGCGTGCGGTTGGGTCGAGGCCGGTGGTCGGTTCATCGAGGAAGAGAACGCGCGGCCGGTGAAGGAACGATTGCGCCACCTCGAGCCGGCGGATCATTCCGCCCGAGTAATCACGCACCAGCTTATCTGCCGAATCAGACAATCCCATGAATTCCAGCGAGTCGCGGATTCGTTTTTCCCGTTCGCCGCGCGGGATGTCATAAAGTTTTGCAAAGACATCCAGGTTCTCGAAGCCCGAGAGTGTTCCATCTGCGGAAAGCAATTGCGGGACGTACCCGATCACGTGGCGGACATCGCGCGCTTGATGGGCGATGTCGCGCCCGGCGATTTTTGCTTCACCGGAAGTGGGCGGCAAAAGCGTGGTCAACATTTTGAGTGTGGTGGTTTTTCCCGCGCCGTTCGGCCCGAGTAAACCAAAGATTTCACCTTCGGCCACGGAAAGCGTAAGGGCATCCACCGCAGTCAGAGTGCCAAAGCGGCGAGTGAGTGAATGAGTCTCAAGAATGGGTGCAGGCATATTACTTTGTTTCTTTCATTCCTTTCGTAAATAAAGGCTGTAGGATCGCCATGGCGCTTATGATTGTGGACAGTTCATCCGGGGGTAGTTCGTGCAGGATTTCCTTTAAATGATCCTGCGTGGCAGCACGCGCAATGCTCAGGATAGTTTCTCCGCTTTTGGTTAGAGTCAGCGTCAACCGCCTGCGGTCTTTCCTCGATTCGCGGCGGGTGATGATCTTTTGGTTGACCAGCCCATCGACCAGCTTCGATGTGGATGGCAACGTCAGCCCAAGATGTTCTGCGAGATCGGATAATGAAACGTCGGGATGCCGATGGATGAATGTCAACGTGCGAAACTGTGGAACAGTGAGTTCATGACCGCGATTATTCCGCATTTCCGTACGGATGGAGCGCATGACTTGTGGGGCGGCATCGAGTATCCGGCGGGCACATTGGTTGAGTTTGTCCATGATAGTAAGACTTTCTAATAGTTTCAATTTCAAACTATATCATGATTTTCTGTTTTGACAAGAGTGCGATGGATTGCTATCATGGCTTTCTCAGAATTCGATCATAGTACTTTTTATCCGCTGATCCCCGCGAATCCTGTCTTGGTCAGGAGTCTCTGGCACGTTCCTATTCACCGTTGACCATGTCACTGCTTCGCGGCGCCCGATGGTTGAGTAGAGCGGTGTTTTTCTGCTCGTAACGCCCTGCGCCCTTTCAGGGTCGAAACCTGGCGCCACGAAGCCAGCCTCCAGCTATATTTGGGGGATTGCTTCGCCAAAGAACGGCTCGCAATGACACGGATTTTGTGCAATGTGCAACTGACCAACACAGTTCCCCGTGAATTCACGCGAATTATTTTTTAATTTCGCGTAAATTGGCGTAAATCCGCGAATGGGTTTTCGACTATTCCTTAACATCACCGGGTAAAATTGGGAAATCTTCTTTGGGAGTATTGCTATGAAAAACAAACCACGTGCCCGTGATCTTGGAATAGCCTTTGATGGAACGCCGGGACCGCTCAATTCCATTACCGATGTGGAAGGCATCGAAGTCGGTTATTCCACGATCATCGAAGCACAAAGCACGCGCACCGGTGTGACGATCATTCATCCGCGCGGCAAGCGCGATCATGATCCAGTTTATGCAGGCTATTTTTCTTTCAATGGCAATGGCGAGATGACCGGCGCGGCCTGGGTGGACGAAGGCGGCTTTCTCGAGGGGCCAATCGGCATTACCAATACACACAGCGTGGGTATTGTCCGCGATACGATCATCGCTTGGCAGGTGAAACAAAACGCGTTGCTCCAAAAATGGTCATGCCCGGTCGTTGCAGAAACCGCGGATGGCTGGCTCAACGATATGAACGGTTTTAACGTCAAAGCCGAACATGTTTGGGGCGCGTTGGAATCAGCAGCGTCCGGTGCGATTGCCGAAGGCAGCGTCGGCGGCGGAACCGGGATGATTTGCTATGAATTCAAAGGCGGGACCGGAACTTCCTCGCGTAAACTTCCCGGTAGGCTCGGCGGGTGGATGGTGGGTGCATTGGTGCAGGCCAACTTTGGCCGCCGCTACCAACTGACGATCAACGGTGTACCTGTTGGAAAACATCTCACCGCTGACGCGCCATTTACGAATGGAGAAAATCCGTTTCGCCAGGATGATGGCTCGTTGATCGTTGTCCTTGCAACGAATGCCCCGCTGTTGCCCAATCAACTCAAACGTCTGGCGAAGCGCGCCACGATTGGGATGTCGCGCACCGGCTCGCTTGGCGGGAACGGAAGCGGCGATATCTTTCTGGCGTTTTCAACGGCTAATCGAGGGGCGGCCAACCCAAAGTCCGGGATTGCCGCGATTCAGTCCCTCTCCAACGATCATCTCGACCCGCTGTTATCGGCTTCCGCGTATGCCACGGAAGAGGCCATCCTCAATGCGTTGGTCGCCGCCGAGACGATGACCGGCCGCGATGGATTGACCGTCAAAGCCTTGCCGCATGACGCACTGCAAAAACTAATGGGACAACCTGGGAGCGTATAATTGAATCATGCAATCCTACGATCTTTGTCTTACGTGGTATTGGCAATACGATGAAGATTTTGCGCGCTTTATCGAACAGACCTGCGCCGTGCGCGGTCTGACCCTTTTGCAAATCACACCGCACAATTTACTCGATTCCGTCACCGCGATTTATTCCGGTCAAACTGGATTTCGGACTTTGCTCGACCGCGCCACAGATGACTTGCGTTTTGAGCCGATCCGGCGTTTTGCAAAGGTGCATCACTTGCGCCGCATCAACCCGCTGGAGATTTCGCATTGGGCCGAAGATAAAGCCACGATGCATCTGGAGTTGATCCAGGCGGGTGTTGATACACCTTATACGATTCTGCTTGTGCCATTCGTCGATCAACCGATTTTGCCTGCTTTGGATTTAACGCCGCTCGGAGACAAATTCGTTCTCAAGCCCGCCGTTGGCGGAGGCGGCGAAGGTGTGATCATGAACGCCGCCACACTGGAGGATGTTCGATGTGCCCGGCTCGATTTCCCCGACCAAAAATATCTTGCGCAAGTGCACATCGAACCGCGTCTCTTGTCGGGACGAAAGGCCTGGTTCCGCAGCTTTTACGTGGGAGGCGACTGCATCCCCTGTTGGTGGAATCCAGCCTCGCACGTGTACGCGGTGTTGACTTCTGACGAGGAAAGACAATTCGATCTGTCGCGCCTGCGCGAGGTCACGGAGAGAATCGCCCACGTCTGTAAACTGGATTGGTTCTCCACTGAGATCGCGCTGACAACGGAAGGTAAATTCGTGGTGGTGGATTATGTCAACGACAGCATCGACACGCGCATCCAATCCAAAGCTGCGGATGGTGTGCCGGATGATGTGATGAAACAGATCACGAAGAAGTTAGTGGAACTGGCGATACGGTAAGCAGAAAGCGGAACGCGGAAAGCAGAATGCAGAAGACGAATTGGTAATTGTCTTCTGCACTTGATTGCATGTCATTGCAAAAATTATTTTTTGCGCTGATTGTACGGCACGAACTTTTCTGGCATGGACATCATCGTGCCAAGCATCCTTCCCACATCTTCATAGGCTTTAAGAAGTTCATCATGCCGCTCTGATGAAAGGTATTCGCAATCGAAAGCAAAGTCAAGCCAAACTTGAGTCTCCGTTGCCTCGCCATCCGCATCCGCGAGTTTGCTGGCGAACATTTTTGGGTATTGTCGTTTGCGAAAACCTTCAGCAATATTTGCTGCGACACTGCGCGATGATCGGCGAATCTGATCGGTGAGCGAGTAGCGTTCCTCTTTTGGAAAAGACTTGGACTCGTTGAAGATATCCATCGCAGAACGATAAGCCAGTTGATACACTTTCAAATCGCGATAGCCCTGCATTCTGCCTTCTTACTGCTTTCTGCCTACTGCATTCTGCTTACTGCCTCCTGCTTTACTGCTTACTGTATCACTACTTACTTATCCTGTATCTCCGCTGCACGCAGCGTATTATTCATCAACATTGCGATCGTCATCGGTCCGACTCCGCCGGGGACGGGTGTGATGAATCCGGCAACTTCCTTCGCTTCGTCGAAATTCACATCACCAACCAAACGGTGACCGCTTTTCTTGGTCGCGTCAGGTTTGGTGTTCATACCCACGTCGATGACCGCCGCGCCGGGTTTGATCCAGTCGCCGTGCACCAGCTCGGTCTTGCCGATCGCTGCGATAAGAATATCGGCTTGGCGAACAACATCGGCGAGATTCTTTGTGCGTGAGTGACAAACGGTCACCGTTGCATTTTTACTGATCAGCAGCAACGCGGCAGGCATGCCCACGATGTTCGAGCGTCCCAACACAACGGCATTTGCGCCTTCGATTTTCACGCCGGATTTTTCGAGCAGATAGATACAACCGTTCGGCGTGCATGGAACGAACAACGGCTCGCGGCCCTTTTGTGCCAGTCGGCCAATGTTGATCGGCGAAAAACCATCCACATCTTTTTCGATGCTGATGAGTTGCAGGGCGCGTTCTTCGTTGAGATGTGATGGCAACGGTAATTGAACCAGGATGCCATTGACCGATTTGTCATCGTTCAAGCTTTTGATTAACTTTTCCAATTCTTCTTGAGAAATATCAGCGGGCAAATGGTGACTGACCGATCCCATTCCAAGTTCTTCGCAAGCCTTGCCTTTTGATCTCACGTAGGTTGCAGAATCCGGCCGGTCGCCGACCAACACTGTCGCCAGAGTCGGCTTTGATTTTCCCTCCGCCGCGCGCTTGGCAACTTTCACTGCCACTTCATCACGCACTTGTTGTGCGATCAATTTGCCATCAATCAATTGTGCAGTCATAGGTTCTCCTTATTCAATATTCAATCTGATGAACAATTTCGAAAATATTATACGATTACTCCCCCGCCTGCAAAAGTGACACTCGTCCCATCTTGTGAATTACGCCTTGCACCAAGCCGGAAATGCTTTCAATCAATTCGACGTTGTCTATCTTATTCCAGCGCGGCGAGTCCGCGATCGCGGAAACGCGCAGATAATTTCCAGTAAGCCCTTCCATCTGCCAGCCGCGTTCATCGTATTGAGTCGCTGATTCCCACAGAACAGGCAGACTCTTTCCAATGAATTTTTGACGATAAGCTTTCGCGGACTCTTCGAACACCGCGCGATAAACAGCATTCCGTTCTTTCCTGACCTTGGGCTGGACTTGCCCTTTCATTCGAGCGGCCCCTGTCCTAGGCCTCGGCGAATACGTAAACGCATGTCCACCAGCGAAGTTCATTTCTTTGACAAAGGCCAATGACTCGGCAAACTCCTCTTCGGTCTCGCCGGGGAAACCGGCAATGATGTCGGTTGTGATGGCCGCCTCCGGCATGACTTCACGCGCGGCCGCTACGAGGTCGCGAAAAGATTCGGGCGTAGTCTTACGCGCCATCCGTTTGAGCGTCGCGGCGCATCCGCTCTGAAGCGGAAGATGCAAATGCAGACACAATCGTGGATTTTTCCAAAGTGCGAAGAAGTCGGCGTTCAAATCCCACGGCTCGAGCGAGGAAAGCCGCAGGCGCGGAACATCTGTATTATTCAGAATTGATTTGATTAAGTGGTGAAGATGCAGATTAAAGTCATATCCCCACGAACCGAGATGCACGCCGGTCAAAACAATTTCTTTTGCACCACCATCGAGCGCAGACTGAATGTCCAAAATCACATCTGCAACGGATCGGCTTCTTCCCGCACCGCGAGCAATTGTAGTAACACAAAACGTGCAACGATTATCGCAGCCATCCTGCACTTTGATGAAGGCGCGCGTGCGGCGATGCAATCCCGGCAAAGGCTCGCGAACAATAGGCTCGGCATCAAAAGGTTGAATGCTGATTGCTGATTGCTGAACGCCAAGTGTTTCTTCAACCAGATTATCTTTACGGTCATTTGCAACAACCCGCGAAACATTTGGAAGATTTCGTGCTTCGTTTGGTTGAAGTGTAGCCCAGCATCCAGTTGCGATGATCTCATCCACGCCCGCGCGTGCGATCTGGCGAATCTTGCCGCGCGAATCAGAGGCGGCTTCAGATGTCACCGCGCAGGTATTGACCACCGCCATATTGGCTTCTTCCGCCGTCCCGACGATCTCATGTCCTGCCGCGCGGAATTGCCGCGCCATCGTTTCGATTTCGCTTTGATTGAGTCTGCAACCAATCGTATCGAGATAAACTTTCATAATAGGACCGTGGACAATAGACCGTGGACGGTGACAAGATTCTCAGTCAACGGTCTATCGTCCATCGTCAACTATGGTTTCATCACCACAAAATTATCGAAGAGCACATCCACGCCGGGATGCGAGAACGTGCCAGCCAACAACCCGACATCACCGTGCGTTAAAGTCGAATCGTGAGCTTGCGCTAATTGCGAGCCATTGACATAAAATGTCAACGTGTTGCCGTTGCAGTCCGCGCGCAGATGGTTGATGGCAGTGCCGGTCGTGATTTTGTCGCTGGACTGCATTTCGCTTTGTCCGAGCAAAGTGGCTTGATTGTTCTTAAAGATGCCGATCCCATAATACCCGTCGCTGCTGATGATAAAGAAATAATACTGATTTCCTGTATAACGGCAGATCAAGCCGATGCGATTCTCGTCCGGTCCGCCAAGCTTACCGGCGTCCACTTCGATGCGGACATCGCTAAAGTCCTTGTGCGGCGTGGACCAGAAATTCACCTGCAAGGCGTTGACCAGCATTCGGTATCCGCCGCCATCATAATCCATCGTGCCCTCCGCGGATTTGAATCGATCCCAGCCGCTGGTCGGAGAAGAAAAATTATCTTTGAAGAGAACCGTTCCCGATGGAACGTTGCTTGAAGTCGAAACAAAGGATGGAACTGCACAAGCCACGGCAGCCAGCGATAACATCCAAAACGCAAAACGCAATCGATGCATGATTCGCATTCCATGATTTTATCATGCCATCATTCCCTTTCTCCTTTTCCCCTCGCCCCTGCTTTACGGAAAATACTGCTTCAAAATTTGTGCAGCCAACTGGCCTGAGGTTCCATTTTTATCCAATTGAACGGTTAGATTTAATTCGTTTAATGCCGAAGTATTGTTGCCCTGTCGCAGGTAGTTTTCCGCCAAATGCAAATGTGCGATTGCCAAATTTGGTGCGAGTTTGATCGCTTGTTTCAGATTTTGTTCGGCGTTATAGAGCAAACCCGCGTTGGAATACGACCAGCCCAATACATCCAAGGTCTGCGGATCTTTCGGCGCGAGTTGCGCGGCTTGCTTTGCAGCGGGCAGGCCGATATCCAAAATATAGATGTTGTTATCGGAGCAGAACATTGCCAGCAAACGCCAATACGTTGCATCGTTCGGCGCGATCTGCGTAGCCTTTTGGTAGGCGGCCAACGCCGAAACCAGATCGCCTTTGCGCGCATACGCGTCGCCGATGGATGCCTGCCAGGCGGGATTATTCGGTTCGATCTGCGTAGCTTGGATGTATTCGCTTATGGCTTGAGCGTAATTTCCCTGACGGTTCCAATATAAACCGCGCAATGCATGGACGATGGCATCATTTGTATTTAGCGCTAATGCTCGATTCAAGTCATCGCTTCCATTTAAGCCGTTATGTTGCTTCGCTTCACCCAGCCATGCCCACGCCTCGGCATTTTGCGCGTCGGCGCTGACGGCTTGCTCAAAAGCCTTCTCGGCCAATCCCCATTCATCGACGAGGCCCAGCCCGCGGCCAATATCGACGAATCGACTCGCGGCGTTGGATTCGATATCGGAAACGGCTATGGCGGCGCGCAAGGTTTGGACAGCGGAGTCAAACTGAGGGTCCAGGGATGACGCGGCGGTAAGTTCATGCAATGCGCGCTGCGTATCCGAAAGAGTCAATAACAAGCCAAGCTGGTAATGGGCATTGGCATCTGATGCCAGTGAAAGACGTTTTACCAAAACTGCCTGCTCGGAAACATAATTGCCGTTTTCACGATAAGCGATGGCAAGATGATCATAAAGCGGCACATCGTTTGGGAAGGTTTGCGATCCCTGCTGCCAAATTGCGAGCGCTTTTTTGTGATCGTTATTATTCCAGTAGGCCAATCCAAGCGTTTCCCAGCCTCGCGGTGAAAGTGATTGCTTGGTGCGCGCAATTTCAAGCAGGTGAATGGCCCCGGAATAATTTGCCTGGAAATAAGTGGCTAATCCTGCCTGCTCCCAAAGATCGTCCCGCCAGAAGAGTCGCTGGGCGGCAAGCTCAAACAGGCGCGCGGCGTCCTTATATTTGTTTTCAGCCATGGCGGTCTGTGCAGAATATAAATCGCTATAACCTGAATACAGCACCGGGCTGATGATTGCGGCGGCGATCAACAACAAAGTCCCAATAATGGCAAAATTACGAATACGCATCAAAAGGATTATAGTTTAGATTGCCCAATAAAAAGCAGTATAATCTCGACGAATGAGTGCTTTATTCAGCCAAATTTTTTCCCTGTTGACCGTTCCGCCGGGAAACTTGATCTATCATCTCGTGCTGGTTTTTTCCATAGCTGGCGCGCTTCAGTCTGCGTTCAATCACTGGCGTTCGAGCGAATTTCCCCAGGCCCGCCGCACCATGCTTGGACTTGGGCTTTTGCTTTCTGCGCAATTCTTCATGTTCATATTCAGCGGATTGGGCTGGCAAGGCGTCATCAACCCGACCGCCAGCCTTCCGCCCACGGACCGGGCTTTTACGCTCTTCAGCATTGTTTGGATCACATGGCTGTGGACGTTTCCCGAACCAAGCCGTCCCGCAGATATGGCGGCGGTGCTCTCGAGCTTGTTTATTGCCGCGGCCTGGGCACTTAGCTTATTGACCTGGACGCCGCAATCCTCGGTGACAATGTATAACGTCACCGTCGATGTTCTACTCTGGCAGATTGCTTCACTGGCATTGATTTTTGTCGGCACGCTGATTTTGCTCATTCGCCGCCCGAATGGGTATGGGAACGGGTTGGCCGTGCTGGCCTTGATCTTCCTGGGCCATCTTGGTCACTTGGCGTTTCATGAGGATGGCAATTATTCCGGCATCATTCGCCTGGCTTATATGGCTGCCTATCCGATTCTATTGACGCTGCCTCAGCGTTTTCCGGCGCCGGTGAACATGAGTTCCATCAATGTCACCATGCCGATGAGAGCGGCTGACAAGCCGTCGAAGAAAAAATCTCCGAAGGCGAAACCGGAAGCACAAGTTCAGGAGCGGCGCCGCTACAGCACAGATCCGAAGACGTTCCATGCCCTGCTGGCTTTGGCGGCTGAATCCAGTGCGCCCAAAGTCAATCATGCCATCACGCGCGCCATTGCCCAGACCATGCTGGCTGATCTGTGTTTCCTGATCTATCTTACCGACGATAAAACCAAAATGACCTTCGCCAGTGGTTATGATTTGATACGTGAAGAGAGTATCGAGGGCGGTCACCTCAACAGGAACTCCATTCCGATGCTGGCAAATTCCATGCAGCGCGGACGTTCCCTGCGTATGCCGGCTTCCGGTACATCGGCGGATATCAAAGGCCTGAGCGAATTTCTTGGCCTTCAAAGTCCCGGACATTTGCTGGAAGTCCCAATCGTCACTCCCGAAAAAGATTCGATTGGCGGCGTGATCCTGCTTTCCCCTTATTCGAATCGACTCTGGAGCGCGGAGGATCAGGCCTTCCTTGCCAACATTGCTACCTCGCTGGTTCCGATCATCCAGCGCGGTCAGAAGATAAGCAAGATGGAACAGGCGGATGAACAGGCCCGCAAGACGCTGGAAACCTCCCAGAATCATGCCACGGAACTCGAAAAGCAAAATGCAGACCTGAAACAACAAGTGGAACTTCTGAAAACGCAAACTCGATTGCCGGAAGGTCAAAGTGTCGAGTCTCTGATGGTGGTGCAGGAGGAATCCCAGCGAACGATTGCGGAACTTCAGAACGAGCTGGAATTGGCGCGCTCCAAAAGCGGGCGTGCAGAGTTGCAAGTCGAGAAGGAATTGAAGGCTACATTGCAGGATGTGGCGCGTCTGCAAAATCAATTGGCAGAAGCCAATATCAAAATTCTGGAACTCGATAACCTCAGCAAGGCGGATCGCAACAAGCCCAGTGAGCAGGCCGAAGTGATTGCTTCCATCTCACAGGAATTGCGCCAGCCCATGTCGTCCATCGTGGGATATACGGATTTATTGCTCGGCGAATCCATCGGCATTCTGGGTTCCATGCAGCGCAAATTCGTCGAGCGGATCAAAGCCTCCACAGAGCGCGTCGGAAGTCTGATCGACGATATGATCCAGGTCACCACGCTCGAAAGTGGTCTTGCCGATCTCAAGCCGGAACCGGTGGATTTGAATTTGATCATCGACAGTGCCATGGCGTATACCGGCAGCCAACTGCGCGAGAAGAACATCTCGCTCCACTTGGACCTGCCGAAGAAACTCGCACTTCTGAATGCTGACCGCGAATCGCTGCAGCAAATTATGATACATCTGCTGCAAAATGCAGGCGCGGCGTCGCCCATCGAAGGCACGATCCACCTCAAAGTCGATACGATGAGCGAGAAGGGGCAGGACTATTTCTTGATTCAGGTTACGGACAGCGGCGGTGGAATCTCTCCCGAGGATTTGCCGCGCGTGTTTACACGTCTCTATCGCGCCGATAACGTCCTCATTCAGGGCATTGGCGATACAGGCGTTGGGCTTTCGATTGCCAAGGCATTGACCGAGGCCCAGCATGGACGAATTTGGGTGGAAAGCGATCCGGGTAAAGGTTCGACGTTCAGCGTGCTCCTGCCTGTGACCAAAGAATTCTCCACACCGGATTCCAAAAAGGGTAAGAAATGATGCAGGCCGCACGCCAGATGGGGAGCGGCCTTTTTTATGGATTGGTCTCTGCCCTGCTTGTGGTCGGAGGACTTTCCTTGGCGCTGGCTGAAAGTTATACTGCACCCGCTCCCACACCGACGGCAATTCTGCCCACTGTTGCACAAACCCTGACGCCCACTCCGGTTGGCCCAACGGCATTGCCTACTCAAACGCCGCTGCCCACTTCGACTCCGTTGCCGCCTACCAATTGTCCGCCGCCATCTGGGTGGATCTTGATCTCGGTTCAACCTTACGAAACTCTTCAGGACCTTGCCAACCGTTTTCGAGTCAGCCCTGCGCAGCTTGCCCAAGCCAATTGTTTATATTCGAATAACCTCGAGCCGGGCTTCAATCTTTATGTTCCCCGGCTGCCATCCCAACCATCGTTTCCAGTCCACCCGAATGTTCCAAATGTTTCGTGTACTGCACCGTTTGGATGGGTGCGTGGTTATGTTGTCCGGCCGGGAGACACGTTATTTTCTGTTGCAGCCATGTACCACACAAATGTGTATGAACTTCAACGCGCGAACTGTCTTTTCACAACGCAGATCGTTCCGGGAAATATATTGTGGGTGCCGAACGTTCCATCCGCTACACCGAGCTTGATCGTCATCGAAGAGTTTGCTACGTTGACTCCAACCGCAAGCAAGACGCTCATTCCAACTTATTCCCCAACTTTCACGCCACTGCCGCCTACTCCTACAGCGAGCCTCACGTTGACTTCGACGTCACCCGCAACACAGGTTCCGCCAACTCCAACCATTACGGCGTTTCCAACTTCCACACCTTAGTCGTCAAACGCTGGAGATAAGCAAAGATAAAGGCCAGTACTTGTTTTATCTTTGGTTGATTAGGATCAATTCATGTCAAAGACTTCATTGCTGCGCCTTGTTCTGCTATTTGCTTTTCTGTTGACTTCCTGTGGAGCGGCTTCATCGGATACATCTGCGCCTCAGCCCTTTATTCTGATTACGCCCCCGCCGAACGCTTCTTCCACACCGACGCCTTTTCAGCCTCCACAAGTTTCGGGCGCCACACCCACTTCGATCTATGCCATTGACGTTCCAACGCTTGAAC
>JBJKOR010000111.1:0-6118 GCA_046707185.1 Anaerolineales bacterium
GCTGATCGAAAGCCTATCCCAAATATTCTTCCAACGGCTTGCTGTGGAATGGATGCCGCAATTTGCGCAAGGCTTTGGCCTCAATCTGGCGGATGCGTTCGCGCGTGACATCGAAATAACGGCTGACTTCCTCAAGCGTATGATCTGTGCCGTCGGTCAAACCGAAGCGCAACTTAAGCACCTCCCGCTCGCGCTCTGGAAGTGCGTCCAAGGCACGTTGGATCTGCTCGCGCAGCATTTCCTTTGCCGCGGAATCCATGGGGGAAGGCGCATCTTCATCTACGATCAGATCGCCCAAATGGCTCGAATCTTCGTCCCCCACCGGGCTATCCAACGAGGCCGGCTCTTCTGCAGACCGTAGGATGAGGTCCACTTTACGCCTGGCGGTTTCCAAGCGATGCCCAAGTTCGGGAGGCAGCGGACTTTCCTCGGCATGGGCGCGCATAATGGCCTGCACATCCGCCGCCGATAGATAGCCGATCTCGAGTGCGATCTCCTCATCGGTGGGTTCGTGGCCCAATTCCTGAGTCAGCTCGCGTTGGGCGCGTAAGATCCGCGAAATGGCTTCGAACAAATGCACCGGGATGCGAATGGTACGCGCCTGCTCGGCAATCGACCGATTGATGGATTGCCGGATCCACCAGGTGGCATACGTGCTGAATTTATACCCGCGCCGCGGATCGAACTTGCCCACTGCGCGCATCAGGCCGATATTGCCCTCCTGGATCAAATCAAGTAAAGAGATGCCGCGCCCAAGATATTTCTTCGCCACGCTGACCACCAGCCGCAGATTGGAGCGCACCAGGACGTGATTCGCTTCGAGCGCGCGGGCCTGAGCGGAATCGATCTCCCAGAGCAGAGTCGCCTCATCGGGGAGATTCCGGTAAAAGGTCCGCAAGACCGGCATCGCCTCACAATCCTTGATATGACGCGCCAGCCAATTTGAATAATCCTCGGGCAGAAGATAGAGACACAGGAAAACGTCATAGACTTGGCGAATCATGTTCTCCCGAATCGGGTCCTGCCGCCATTGCTCCTCCATCAGCAGAGCATGAACGTAGGATGGCGTTTCCATTTCCCATCCGCGCTGAAGCACTTGGGCATCGGCAATCATCTCACATAGATTGGGCAGTTCGAGCCGCAGGCGTTGGGCATCACGCTGCACGCGTTTCCAGACAATCAGCAATTCCGCGACCAGGCTGTGATAGACCTTCGTGCCAGGCTGTGCGCCTTTGCGAATCGGCTGTTGCAAAAAAGTGGTGGCAAGGCGCATGGCCTCGATGATCGACGTGATCCGGAATTCTTCTTCGTAACTCAATAAATTGATGAGGCCGATCTCGCGCAGATACAACCGCACCGGGTCTTCCAACAATTCCGCAACAATCTCGGGACGGTTCTCGGTGCTGAAATCTTCCAATAAATCTGCATCTGGAGATGTTGAATCGGGCGAAACTTCAGACGATAGACCACCCGAATCAAGGTTCATCTCTTCCGGAGAGTCATCGTCGACCCTATTTTGGCGTGTCTCCTCCACCAGCAGAACTTTCCGTGAGGAGGAACGCCGACGCGGCTTCCCTGTTTGGCTGGCTTTCTTTTTTGCGCTCATAAGTCCTCTCACCCATCGAAAAACGCAGACAACTTACTCCAACCTTCTCAACGACATCATACGATACGCTTGATCCAAATCTCTCAATAATTTTGTATGTCTTAACACCAAATCCTGATACGTGGTCGCGCGCAAATCACCTGTCTGCTGGGCATCCTCCTGGAGGAAACGCAGCTCGTTCAAATTCTCGCCCGCCGCCACACGACGCAGTTTGATGGCGCCGCGCAATAATTCCTCCAATAATTTTTCGTCCAACGGATCGAGCGTTTCAGTTTGAGCCAACAGTTCACTCGAAAGGCTGCGCAGCGATTCAGGCAGCGACTCGATTACGAAATCGCGGTGCTCCGTTTGATCCTGTTCGACCGCATCATGGATCAGGCCGAACAACAACTGATAATCAGTATACTCGAAATCCTCCGCGGAGAGACGTACCAATCCACATTGCTGAAGCAGGCGGTCCAAACGATAAAGCAGTTCCGGCTTGCGAAGCAAAACCGCGATAATGTACTCTTCGACTTTTCGGCCAGACGATATGGATATGGAAACATCCGGAGTTTCCGAAGGATTCTTTTGCCTGACACTGCGCCTGCGCCTCACGCGCGGACCCCGGATTTGCGCCCCCGCCAAGGCGCTTTCATCCACCTTTAGCATACGCGCCAACTGCTGGCGGTAGGTATCGCGTTCCGGCGCGTTGGGCAAATCTTCGATCAACGGCAGAACTTGTGAGGCAATCTCATTCTTCACTTTTGGATCTTTGAGATCGCGTTCTTTCGCCAATTCTTCCATCACATGCGTCACAATCGGCCTGGCGTTTTCGATGAGTTCTTTCCATTCATCGGGATTGCGTTCCACGATTTCATCCGGGTCCAAGCCATCGGGCATCGAAGCGACGCGTAAATCGGCCTGCAGACGCGCCTCGTTGCGAAGCAGGCCGCGCGGGTCGAAACCAAATTCGCCTTCGCGATCCATCGCCGAGCGCGCCGCGTCGAGTCCGCGCAGGACGGCTTTCTGCCCGGCAGTATCCGGATCGAGCGCCAGGACGATACGCCGAGTGAATCTCTTGAGCAGACGCAATTGATCTTCGGTCAATGCCGTACCCATCGGCGAGACCACGTTCTCAAATCCCGCCTGATGGACAGCGATCACATCGAGATAACCTTCCACGATCACGGCTTGATCGGCGGTTCGGATCGGTTTGCGGGCACGATCCATTCCATACAGCAAACGGCCTTTGGTAAAGATCGGCGTTTCGGGTGAATTCAAAAACTTGGGGACATCGTTCGGATCGACGATACGCGCGCCGAAACCGGCCATGCGTCCCTGTTCATCGCGGATCGGAATCATGATGCGATGGCGGAAACGGTCGAAGACTCGCGTATCGTTATTACCCTTCGGGTACGATGTCGACGATTCGGATTCGCGCACGGTGAGCAAACCCGAGTCGATCAAATCTTGTTGGCTGTAGCCTTTGGCAGTGAAATGCTTGAGGACCGCGTCCCAGCTATTTGGGGCATAACCCAGCCCAAATTTCTCGATCGTGGCGTCAGTCAATCCGCGCTTCTCGTGCAGATACGTCAGAACTTCATTATTGTTGAGCAAATGATTTCGATAAAAGATGATCGCTTCTTCCAACAGATCACGGAGATGCTGGTACGCTTCCTTTTGAACCGGCGTTTCGCGTCGATACGATTCGATCTTCACGCCCGCGCGGTCAGCCAGCTTCTGAAGTGCCTCTTTGAAATCGATCCCTTCCTTCTTCATCACGAACTTGAAGATGTCGCCGCCTTCGTTGCATTCGCCGAAACAACGCCACGTGCCCGTTTCCGGCCAGACGACAAAGGCGGGTGTGTGAGTATTGGCGTGGAACGGACAAAAACCGGTATAGTTCCGGCCGGCCTTGCGCAGTTTGACGCCCGCCTCGGAAACGAGGTCAACGATATCGATCTTCGATTTGATTTCGTCCGTGGTCGACATATCTGCTGGAATTATACTGCGCCTTGATGAGAGGACTTTATCGGCATGAGAATACCGAAAATCCAAAACACATGTCGTCGCGAGTCTTCGAGAAGCAATCTCCAAATGAGAAGGATGAGATTGCTTCGGGGGCACTTGCCCTGCGTGCAAGTGCAGGGAGAACACCCCTCGCAACGACATAGTAGTTATTGTTTCCAGTTTTGGCCGCCCCATGAAATTATTTGGATTTGGCAGGTTGCTTTATAAACTGTATGAAAGCCGTCAATGTTGCAGTGGAAAATCTTGTGGAAAAGTTCGGGGTTGTAGCATAATAATAAAGATGACAAGGAGGTCGATATGTTCAACAATCCTTTTGGCGGCATCTCGATTCCTAAAATCGAGAGCGCGTCCATGCTGGTTTTCTGGCTGATCGTTGTGAATCTTGGCTTTAACGTTTTATCGAATGCTGCCTTTCGTGTCTCGGCCTTCAGCCCAAACTGGCGCGGACTCCTGATCTGGCAAGTGGTTGGCAACTTAGCTGGTTTTATCACCGTCATCACATTGACGTGGATGTTGAAATACCTACCGTTGAGCGTGGCGTTTCCCGTCACCACCGGCCTGACGGTTATCGGCGTGGAAATGGTGTCGGCCAGTTGGATCTTCAAGGAGCCGGTCTCGGAAAAACAATGGCTCGGAACGCTGGCCATCGTGTTAGGTATCTGGCTGATTCAAAGATGACCAACAGCGCCAAATCCATCCACAGATTACACAGATCGTTTTCTTTTATCTGCGAAATCTGTGGATAATGAAATAGAGTCGAATGAACCCTCTGCGCACCATCATCCGCCGATTTGATAATTGGCTCAGCATCCAGGAAGGCGTCGAGCCGTTCACCGATGATCCGCAATGCATCATGCGGATACAAACTATCCAACTCGATCACGACATTTCGTTGCCGGATCAAACAATTCGAGCAGGATCGAAAGCATTATCGATTCATTTTTGGAACGAACATATGCCAGTCATTCCCGACCGGGGGCCGGACCTCGCTTACGGACTTAAGTTTCAACGATTGGCCATTTATTCTCTTAAACGGATTGCAAAGCACATCCAAAGCAATCCACCTTTGGACAATGTTCAAGTTATCGGTGGAATCACAACCTTTATCTCGCGTGAAGCAGCAGACGGCGGACGGAAAAGCTTCGAGCATATGGGCTTTATGATCTTTCCGCATCGCGGCGCGCTTGGAGCCTTTGGCGAGTTCTGGGAAAACTTCTATGGCTGGTGGCTGATGTGGACCTACAACCCGGTCAGTGCGCGCTATCGGAAGATGCTGGAGATGCAGCACACCGAATTCTGGATGACGCGAAAAAATTTCATCGATCGGTTTGGGAAAACATAGCGACGATCAGGCGACCATCTCTATGTTGGCAAAGGAGGTCGAGACTCTCATGCAAGGCTATTTCACGTATCTACTCGAGCGTAAATTGAATACGCCAGGAATTTTTAAAGCTAATGTTATTGTGAGGGGCCGCGCTGGTTGAGTAGCGAGCGCAGCGAGCATAACGCCCTGCGCCCTTTCAGGGTCGAAACCAGCGGCTATGTGGCAATCTCCAGTTTGTATTAAACATGAGATTGCTTGCCAAAGGCACGCTTCGCGGTCGCTTGGTCTCGATACAGCGGCAGCGATTGAGTAGACCGAAGGTCGTATCGAAATCCCACCGCTTACTCGACCATCGCTTGCAATGACATATGGTTACTTCATTCGTCTTGACCAATTCAATACAAACACCAGAGAGACAGCTACCACAACCGGCTTGAAAGCGCGCCAGAAGAATTTCTGAAACCAGGCCCAATGCAGATGATAAAGAATATGCGTGATGCCGGTGCGGATGGTTAATGCTTGTCCAAGCGGACTCGATAAAACTCTCCTGCGATAATCGCGGAATGAAGAATCATTTTTATCGAATGCCTCACGGATTGCTTTCGCGGCGACGAGGCCGTATCCCAATGCCATGCTGATCCCTTCGCCGAAGATTCCGTCCGTGCCTGCCGCGTCGCCGACGAGAATAACGCGCGGCACAGAAAATCGATTGAACGGGCTGAACCAACGGATGGGATGGCCTTTGAGTTCGTATTGACTCAAATCATATCCATGCCGCGACATCACTTGCGCTAACGGTTCTTTCAGCGCGGGACGATTTTTATATGACAAAATGTTTGTATCGTAGATTCCCCAACAACGCATTGGCTCACCGTTGATTTGTGTTGGAAAGTCCCAGGTGTAGCCCGCGATACCGAGTGGAACGGCGAAGAAATCGAAGTAGGCATCTCCCGTTTCGCGTGTGTCGTTGCTTCGTTGCTTGCGCTTCGACAAGCTCCGCGCGGCGCTCCTCGCAACGACATGCATGAAACGGGAGATGCCTACTTCGATTTCTTCGCCGTTCCACTCGGCATCGCGGGCTACACTTGGGACTTTCCAACACAAATCAACGGCGAGCCAATGCGTTGTTGGGGAATCTACGATACAAACATTTTGTCATATAAAAATCGTCCCGC
>JBJKOR010000112.1:0-1455 GCA_046707185.1 Anaerolineales bacterium
CAGTTGATTTGATTCTTGAAAAGCTTTCAGCAGGCGAGACGGTTGAACAATTGCTACAGGCTCACCCACGATTGACGCGCGAAGGAATTCAAGCTGCACTGAAATTCGCACGGGAAGCATTGCGAGCAGATGTTGTTTATCCGATCTCTGAGGCTGCTTGATGAAAATCCTTGCTGACGAAAGCGTGGATAATGGCATTGTCCAGCGTTTGAGAAGCGACGGGCATGATGTTGGTTATGTGGCAGAAATGTCTCCAGGCATTATGGATGAGGAAGTCTTGGTTTTAGCAAGTGATGAAAGCACATTGCTCTTAACCGCTGATAAGGATTTCGGCGAATTGATCTTTCGCCAAGGATATGTGAAGCGCGGAATTGTTTTATATCGCCTCGCAGGATATTCTTCAAAAGAAAAAGCCGAGATCATTTCTTCTGTGGTTGCAAAGCATGGGACTGAACTGCTTGAATCGTTCAGTGTAATCACTGAAAAGGCAGTGAGAATTCGGAGAGTGTGATGAAGAGTAATTTGCTGACCGACCTCGAGCGGCAGTTGTATCACTTTATCACTGGTCACTACGCCGCGAAACATCATATGCCGATGGGATAGATCCATTTAGAATGGTCAACCGCGCAAAGATAAAGATAGGAGAATGTTATGGATAAATGGGAGTATTCAGTTGTTGATATTGAATATGGTCAGGTTTTTCCTAATGTTGGTAAAGTTGTCAAAATTTATGTGAATAGTAACTTGCTAGACTCTAAAGATTTTTATCAAGCTCTAAATGAGCTAGGTAAAAATGGATGGGAGCTAGTAAGTGTAACAGAGAGTCGCGCGTATGAAAGATTCTATCTCAAGCGCCGTATTGACAATACTGGTAATGCATAACCTATATAGTGTAATGTATTGGAGTTCCCTATGTCCACCTTACTTGAAATTTTCAAAACCATGTCATACGGGCCTGCACCCGAATCCCCATCCGCGGTGAAGGCATGGCTTGATGAACACAATCGCAAATTCGGTCTGTTCATCAACAATGAATGGGTCATGCCGAAAGGCGCAAAATATTATCCATCGCACGATCCATCAAATGGCGAATTGCTGGCAGAGACAACGCAAGCCGGTCAAAAAGAAGTTGACCAGGCTGTTGCTGCGGCGCGTGCCGCGTTTGACTCATGGAGTAAAACGCCTGGCGTGATCCGCGCTCGATATATGTATGCGATAGCACGCAACATCCAAAAGCATCATCGTTTGCTTGCGGTGTTGGAGTCGATGGACAACGGCAAACCGATTCGTGAGTCGCGCGATATCGATGTGCCTTTGCTGGCGCGTCACTTTTATTATTATGCGGGTTGGGCGCAATTGATGGAAACGGAATTGAGCGATTATCAACCGGTGCGTGTTGTCGGGCAGATCATCCCGAGGAACTTTCGGCTGTTGATGTTGGCGTGGAAGATTGCG
>JBJKOR010000113.1:0-3250 GCA_046707185.1 Anaerolineales bacterium
TGGCTGCATGAAGACAGCTCGTGTGATTCCGAGATATTCGCAGATGAAAATGGATCCTGGACAGCTGATTTCAAACCGTGCGATCTCGGGCCGGGGGTCGGAGGTGGCGTCGGGCAGGTGGATGCGGATGGAGACAGCACAGTTTATTTCTGGGAGGTGTCCAACCCTAACTTCCAAGTTCGGGCAAATGAGGATCGAGTCGAGGCCATGCAATGGGATATGGGCGATACCCTCACTCTGACCATCGATAACCCTAATACACCCGACAATCCGGATTTCACTGCCACTCAAACTGTGTCAGGCACAGCCGATGGGGATCCGAGCCAGACCTACGTCAGTTTCGATCTGTTAGGCACATACGATATCCAACCAAATGACACAGTCAGCGTAACCAACGGTTCCATCACGAAAAACACGGTCGTGACCGACCTTGCATTCACGGACATCAATGTTGATGCGGACACCGTCACCGGAGTTGCAGCGCCGAATTCAGCGGTGGACGTTTGGACCTGTGATGATAATGGATGTTACAACATTCCAACTGTGACGGCCAACGACAACGGAATCTGGGTGGCAAACTTTACAGGTGTCTATGATATTGTGGGTGGAACATGGATCGATTCGTCCCAGGGAGATGAAGATGGCGATCAGACCATGTTCGGTCAGAATGTGTTGAATCCGTATATCGAAGCCAGTCCAAATAGTCATTGGATTCATGCGCGTGACTGGCCCAAAGGCACGCAACTTACCATGACCTTGAGCGGACTCGGCGTGGATTACACCACGACCGGCGTGATGGATCAGGCGCCTTGGAATCCCGGTGACCCTAACGACATCGTCGCCGACTTTTCCATTCCCGATGACATCACAATCCAAGCCGGGCAGGTCATCACAGTGACGGACGGTTCTATCACCAAGAGTCTCACTGTTTCCTCGTTGAATGTTACCGACCTCAACGTACAGACTGACATCGTTTCTGGCACGGCAACACCAAACAGTCAGGTCCAAGTCTGTGCCAATGTTCCGGATCGTTGCATACAGCGCTTTATCACCGCGGATAGCAATGGAAATTGGTCGGTGAACTATCATGAGCCAGGCGTCTCGCCGGATGATCCCGAAACGTTCGACATCCAACCAGGCAGCAATGGCTGGGCGGCTGAGCAGGATGAAGATGGAGATCAGACCTGGTTCGATTGGAACACGCTCAGTTATACCTTGCATGCTGTCCCGGCACACCCCGAAGTCCACGGACATGACTGGCCGCAGGGCGATACCGTTACATTGATCGTAGATAATGATACCGATCCAAACAACGGTACGCTCTACACCCAAACCAAGAATGCAGATGATGATCCGTGGTGCGGCTATCCGTGCTTTGACTTGTCCGGAGTCTTTGACCTGCAAATCGGCCAGTATGTTACGATGACTGATGGAACAGTCAACAAGACGGTGCACGTCTCACGTCTGCATGTCGTGGATGTCAATCCCGAAAATGAAACCTTGAGTGGTATCGCGGATCCAGGGTCAACGGTACAGGTCAACATTTGGTCGCAGGATGGCATCTCACGTACCGTTCAAGCCGATCAAGATGGCAACTGGTTCGTGGATTTCTCCGTACCTAGCAGCGGGGATAACGAAGTGGTAACCGATATTGGCCCCGGCGACAATGGCCGCGCTATTCAACTCAATCTCGACGGCACCGACGATGGAACGCTGGAATACTGGAACGTGCCCAATCTTGTTCCTCCGAATATTGAGAATGTAGTAGCTCCAGTGGATCCAGTGCAAATCGGCCAGACTATTACCGCAACAGCGACCTTCAATGATCCCAACACGAACGATACTCATACCGCGCTTTGGGATTGGGGTGATGACATTATCAGCAACGGTACAGTGGATGGATACGGTGTCAGTGGCTCCCATGTCTATAGCTTTCCCGGCGTCTATACCATAACACTCACGGTTAAAGATAACAATGGCGGCGAAGACAGTGCTGTCTTCCAATTCATTGTTGTCTATGATCCCGAAGGTGGATTTGTCACCGGTGGTGGATGGATCAATTCACCTGCGGGCGCATACACTGCTAATCCGTCACTGACCGGCAAAGCAAACTTCGGCTTTGTATCAAAATATCAAAAGGGCGCGAATGTGCCAACCGGTAATACTGAGTTCCAGTTCAAAGTTGCTGATTTGAACTTCAAGAGTACATCTTATGATTGGCTGGTAGTAGCTGGCAGGAAGGCACAATACAAAGGCACTGGCACGATCAATGGTGAAGGCTCTTACAAGTTTATGTTGACTGCTATTGATGGCACACCGGATAAATTCCGCATCAAGATTTGGAATGATGCGGGGACCATTTACGATAATCAGATAGGTGCAATGGATACAGTCGATCCCACCACAGCACTTGGAGGAGGCTCCATCGTCCTTCATAAGTAAACACACATTAGGAGTATTCCATCTAAATACAACGGACAGGCCCAAAACCTGTCCGTTGTAGATTCAGCTCAGGGCTTGTGTCCGCCGTTACCGGGCAAACCGCCACCGCCAAGCGACGGCCGTTGTCCCAGTGAGGTTTCGAATTGACCGAGGTCATTGCGCGCCTGTGGCATCTCGCCGCGGGCGAATTGCGTTGTGATCTCATTGAACTTGCCGTTGAACTGCGTCAGGTCGAGATTACCTCCCAGCGGTCCACTTGCCTTGCCAAATCGTTGAAAACCGGCTTTGGCATTTGCACCGAGTTGAGCAATATTCATCAATTCATTGTGCGAGAGTTTGCCATCACTCATGGCACTCATGGCAGCGTCTATGAAACTGAAGGCGCTTTGCAGGGAGGACTTCCTGTCGGTGGGAATGTTATTCGGTTGAATCTGGGAAATGGCGTCCAAGCGTTGTTGTTGATCTGCCTGAAACGTGCCGTCTATGTTTTTGGCTTTGTTCTGCAGTGCAGCCGCCTGGGCCTGCGCCTGCTGTGCCGCGGCATTCAATTGATCGATCGAATCCTGTGCGAGTGTAAGTCCCTGCGAAAGCGTGCTGTTGATTTCATCCAGCGAGGTTGCAATACTGCTCAAGGTCGTATTCATCTGATTGAGTTCGGAGTCGATGCTGTTGAGTTCATCGACCATTTGATTTGCCAATTCACCGTAAAGGGAGTAATACTCGCTTGTCAACTCTTCGGCGTACTGGACATAATAATCCGCATAGTAATAGTAATCATAGATGTAAGTGACTTCATCAGCTGTGACTG
>JBJKOR010000114.1:0-3292 GCA_046707185.1 Anaerolineales bacterium
CAAACACGCCTATTTGGCCAGCTTCTCCCTACTACTTGATATGGATAATTTCAATGGTTGTAAATGCGCGCGCGGTTTCATCTCGCCGCATAAAACGTGGTCAGCAATTAAGCGAGGTGCTTAAAAATAAGAAAAGTTCATAAACTTTACCGAACACAGTAAATCATTTGCATTTCGCCCTGAGTCTTTATACACTTTCTAATCTCAGCAATACCCCCAACAACTTCTCCATCCAATCATCATCTTTTCCAAACGTGCACCAATACGCGCCTTTACCGCCGCGCACTTCGGGATGAGCTTCCATCAATCGAATGCTGAACTTCCTCTTGGTAAAACGTGTTAAAATGCAACCAATCGGAACTATTTATCTATGGCTTTACGGACTACGACTGAAATTCTTCCCCTAACGACCGATGACGACGGCATCATGCGCGTGGGCGGGACGCGGGTTACTCTCGACACGATCATCGCGGCGTTCATCGAAGGAGCGACCGCCGAAGAGATCGCACAGCAATATCCTTCGGTGCGCCTGGCGGATATTTATTCGGTCATTGGTTACTATCTGCGGCGGCACGCTGAAATCGAAAGTTACTTGAAACAGCGGCGAAAGCAAGCCGAAGAAACGCGCCAGCAAAATGAAGAGCGTTTCGATCCCGCAGGCATCCGTGAACGGCTATTGTCTCGACAGGCGAACGGATCAGCCTGAAGATGCTGCTTCTGCTCGCCGACGAGAACTTCAACAATGATATCGTCCGCGGTTTGTCCCGGAGAAAACCAGATATAGATATTCTTCGCCTCCAAGATATCGGATTATCTGGAGCAAGCGATCCAACTGTTTTGGAATGGGCGGCTAAAGAGAATCGGGTCTTGCTCACACATGATGTAACCACCATCACCAAACATGCCTACGAGCGCGTTTGAGCGGGAAAACGAATGCCCGGTGTAATCGAAGTCAGCCGTTCGGTTCCACTCAACGCGGCGATTGATGATATTCTTTTGTTAGTCGAGGTCAGTCATGCTGCCGAGTGGGAAGGGCAAATTTTATATCTGCCCTTGATGTGAAAGAATTACCTTTGTCCCAGTTGACTTACACATCCAACAACTTCCCCATCCAATCATCATCTTTCCCAAATGCGCACCCATACGCGTCTTTGCCGCCGCGCACCCAGAATCGAAACCATTCAATGCAGGATTTCCTGATTGGCCTGTTCGATTTCCTGGTAAATCTGCTTGACTTCTTCCTTCATCTCGTCACTGGCGGACGGCGACTGCGGAATGAACTTGATGAAGTCACGCGCCTGGCGAAACAAATCCTTGACTTGCGCTACGTAAGAGAAACCCCCGCGGCCTTCTTCGGGCACGGGCAGATCACGAGCTTTTTGAATCAGCTCCCTGGCTTTGATAATGCGTTCGGTGTTAGGAATGAGTTTAGGCATGATTTTTCAAGGTCACATGATAAACGTTAGAAACCATCATCACGAAATATGCAGTTCGCAGATTTGGCGGAAGTGATAGCCGTAGATCGCAAAGGTGATGGCCAAAGGAAACAGTTTCGGCTTGCGGAAAAGCGTCCAGAAAAAAAGCTTCCAGTAATAGATACGTTCTTTATCAAGGATGCCGAGCCGAATGATGGAACGCAAAAAGGCCAGGAAATACTCAAAGTCAATCGGGACCCTGATCTTGGGAGTCTTGAATTCCCTCAGGAAAGTCTTGACGCGCGCATAATAATTCCTGGGAGCATACAGCGTATCGATGACGGTCTTATAGCCTTTATGCAATATATCCAGGTTCATCAGCGGAACGATGTTCGAGGTCCCATCCACGTTATCGCCGGACATATTCCCAAGCAGGCGGCCCTCCTGTTTCATGCGCTCATAAAGACGGGTGCCGATGGGCGCTTGCAACAGGCCGACCATGGCCGTAACGATTCCGCTCTTTTGAATGAACTCGATCTGGCGCTGAAAAATCGAGGGCTTATCGCTATCGAAGCCTATGATAAAGCCTCCCTGAACTTGCATGCCGCTGCGCTGAATCCGTTTGATATCGGCAATCAGATCACGCTGACGATTCTGTTTCTTGTTGCATTCGGCGAGACTATCTTCATCGGGCGTTTCCACGCCGATAAAGACCGTATCGAAACCGGCCTCGTACATGAATTCCATCAATTCATCGTCATCTGCCAAATTGATGGAGACTTCGGTATTGAAGGTCAAGCCGACTTTGTCCTTACGCCACTCGATCAGCGCCGGTAACAGATCCCGCTTGAGATGTTTCTTGTTGCCAATGAAGTTATCGTCCACGAAGAAAATGGTGCCGCGCCAGCCCAGGCGATATAAGCCGTCCAACTCGCCGATGATCTGTTCGGCGGACTTGATGCGCGGACGATGTCCCAAAAGAGCGGTGATGTTGCAGAATTCGCAATCAAATGGGCAGCCGCGCGAATATTGAATCGCCATGGTGGCATAACTTTTCAAGTCGGCAAGTTCCCACATTGGCGCAGGCGTTCGACCAATATCAGGAAATTCATCAGACGAGTAAATCCGTTTGGCGCAACCCAGCTCAAGGTCCCGCAGGAACGGAGGAAGAGTCAGCTCGGCTTCGTTCAACACGAAATGGTCCACCATCGTGAATTGATCATATTCCGCCGTGAACAACGGTCCGCCCGCCACGATCTTCAGTCCGGCTTGTTTGCATCGAGCAATGACCTGCTGCGTTGATTTGCGCTGGACGATCATGGCGCTGACGAAGGCCGCGTCAGCCCAAGCCAGGTCTGACTCCGTCAACCTGCGCACGTTCAAATCCACCAAACGTTTTTCCCATGCAGCAGGCAGCATGGATGCGACCGTCAGCAAACCCAAAGGCGGCAACGAAGCCTGCTTGCGTATGAATTTCAAGGCGTGTTTGAAGCTCCAGAACGTATCTGGAAACTCGGGGTAGATCAAAAGCACTTTCATGAACCCTCCGATCGGGTCGATAGCATGTTGATTGGAACAGCTATGGGGTGAAGTGGTTTCTATTATATCCCCAATGAACTGCATGCAGCAGTTATAATCAGACCCTAAGGGATTTAATCTCTTACAATGTCAAGTCCATCATCACTTCAATACAACACTTATTATCACATCTTCAATCGCGGCGTGAACCGGGAAGACATCTTCCGCGAGGAAAAGAATTACGATCATTTTATCCAACTGTATGTCAAGCACATCGCACCGGTCGCGGACACGTTCGCGTATTGTCTACTGAGAAATCATTCTCACCTGCTGGTGAGGATTAAATCGCGTGACGAAGT
>JBJKOR010000115.1:0-2005 GCA_046707185.1 Anaerolineales bacterium
AGAGTTTGATCGCCATCGCATCGACCACCACACTGATTCCTTTTTCTTCGACATCTCTCACAGCCTGACAACGGCCCTGCTTGCGTTCCGGCGAATCGGCCAGAACTTGAGATGAAATCATTCCGAGTCCGCGCACGTGATCGGGGAAAGCGCGTGCAAACGCCAAGGCAACATACCCGCCCATGGAATGACCCGCAATAAACGCCTTTGCAATACCGAGCCGATCGAGTAAACCGGCGACATCAGACGCGATATCGGTAACAGTATAAGTTCCATCCACCGCATCGGATCGGCCCATGCCGCGCATATCGGGCAGAATCAGATCGAAATCTTTTTCGAGCAACGAAGCGACTTCATTCCAGATCGAAGAATCCAATGGATAGCCGTGAATCAGAACAAGCGGCTCCCCATGTCCACGGCGCTCATAAGCGAGATTGATTTTATCGACTTTGGTTTTTTGCATATCACTTCCTTTTGTCATTGCGAGGAGGGCTGATGGTCGAGTAGTGGCGCTAAAAGCGTCACATATCGAGACCCGGCCCGACGTGGCAATCTCATATAACAACCCTTTGACCATTACATAAGATTGCTTGCCAAAGGCACGCTTCGCGGTCGCTCGGTCTCGATATGAGCGAGAAGAACACTCGCTCTACTCGACCATCGCTCGTAATGACATCACTATTACTTCCAATTCACATTGACTTTTAACTTACTTCCCAATTTCGAATAGTAGTGAACAAACCCATGATCGCGTCCAAACTCAAAGACGCGGCGCGTGATGTCCACATCGGCTTTGCAGTATTCAGCGACCTTGTCCAACTCGCCGTTGCGAAACCATTCCACCGATTGAATTCCATCAGCAGTCTTCGTCGAGCCGAGGCTGGCTTTTGCAAGTGTGTCGAGACTCAAACGAAAATTCAGATTCCGAAAAATATCATCCATCAAATCCAGCGTGCGGAAGGCGCGGAAATTTTCCTGCGGGGCATACGGTTGAAGAACCTGATAATCAAAGTGTTTGATATTGAAACCGATCACTTTATCTGCTGATTTAAGCTCATCCACCAAGGCCTGGGCATCGCGTTCCCAATAAACGCTGAAATCATTTTTGGCCGTTGAATAGGTCACGCCGCAAGCCAAACGCAACTTACTGGCGTCACGTCCGCCAACATCTTGAAATAACTTTTGCGTTTCGAGATCGAAGAAAACGTAATTCATTTTTGATTTTCCTTTAACCATGCGCGGCCAAATTCCAACGCTTCTGTGCGCGTCGATACTTTGCCAACGGCCTGTGCTTCGCGAATCGCATCGAGTAACTGGCCGACAACGGGTCCCGCTTCGAGATGATATTCGTTCATCACATCGACACCGTTTAATAGACGCGGCAGCGCGACCGTTTCTTGCGGCTTCTCCCAATAATTCTCCAACAGGATGTGGGCAACATCCAACGCGGCCGTCCAGGTTTCCTGCGTCAACGTATGGCCGCGTGTGCCGCGTAAATCGGCCAGACCGAGCAGAACCAAATCCACGCCGCCTTCTCCAACATCACGGAAGAATCGATAAATGGCCTTGCGCGACGGCTCCCTCTTTTCACCTTCCATGCGGCTGGTAAAGGCATGGAAACGCATATGATTCTGAATGATGATTCCTAAGCGTTCGATCTCATCGTTGCTGAGATTGAAGGCCTGCGCCCGTTCGACCGCGGCCATCGCGCCTTGTTTATCGTGACCAAAGAATCGAATCCGCCCCGTCTCTTCCACGGACTTGGCGGCAGGTTTCGAGACATCGTGATACATCGCGGCGAAAAATAGCAAGGCGCGCAGCGAACGATCCGTGTTGAGAGTTTGGCTGAAATGTGCCGCAAATTTGTCACGATAACGCCCGAGACGGAGTGTTAATAACTCGCTGAATAATTCATCCCCTATCCCTTTACCCTTTTCCCCTTTCTCAATGGGCTGGAGGCAAAGAACTGCGATAATCTTTTCGAGATATTGAATCACACTCAGCG